>JAEXUU010000541.1 GCA_023452965.1 Pseudomonadota bacterium
GCTCTATGTCCGCCAGCCGGTGGCCGAGCGGTCGCGGCCGCTGCGGCAGCTCAAGGGCTTCGAGAAGGTCTTCCTGAAGGCCGGTGAGACGAAGACGGTGACCTTCCGGCTCGAGGCCGGCACGCTCGGCGCCCATGACGATGCCGGCCGTTACCGGATCGATCCCGGGCTGGTCGAAGTCTATCTCGGCGGCTCGTCTCTGGCCGAGGCTAAGACCCGGTTCGAACTCACGAAACCCTGAAGGGGGTCCACTTTAATTGCCAATGCTTTGATCTCGACAAGCATTCGTTTTCGGTCAATTCTCGATTGGCGCGGCCCCTGGAGAGCAAGTCTCCAGGGGGCCTCGCGAGACCATGGATGCTCCAAAGGATGCGGCGATGGCGACCGGAACCGTGAAGTGGTTCAATACCGAGAAAGGCTTTGGCTTCATTCAGCCCTCCGATGGCGGCAAGGACGTGTTCGTGCACGTCACTGCCGTCAAGGAAGCGGGGATGCTGACGCTGACGGAAGGACAGAAGGTCTCGTTCGAGCTCAAGACCGAACGGGGCAAGACAGCGGCCGGCTCGCTCAAGCTGATCTGAGCCGGCCGAGCGCATGAGAACGGCGAGGCCACCGCCGGCCCGGCCGCAGTGACGGCTGTGCTCGCAAGCGGAAGGCTCGTTGCGGTGCTGCAGGCCGCGCGGACGGATCGCTCCGGCGCAGGTTTCGTCACGACACCAGCCGATCATCTCGATCTCGATCATCACGGTATTCCAGGCGACCGCCATCACGGCGCAACGCGGCGTGCCGGCGCGCGCGAGCCCTGGCTGCCGCGGGGAACCGTGCTGCGCAACGATCGGCAGCTCTCGGCGCTGTGCCCGGAGGAACTTGCCGAGATCGCCGCAACGCTCTCGATCGAGGCGCTGCTGCCGCAATGGATCGGCGGCAACCTCGCGGTCGAGGGATTGCCGGGCTTCTCGCAGATCGTGCCGGGCAGTCGGCTCGCGATCGGTGGTGCCTGGGGCGGCAAGGGCCGTTTCGACGGCAACGCCGTCCTGCGGGTCGAGGCCTACAACTCTCCGTGTCGGTTGTCGGGGCGGGCGGTCGCGGCGGCTGTCGGCCGGCCGGAGCTTGAGTTCGCTTTCGTCAAGGCGGCGGCGCGCTTGCGCGGACTCGTGCTCTCGGTCGATCTGCCGGGACGGATCGCGCCCGGCGATGCCGTGGTCGTGCTGAAGCCGATGCAGGGCTGACCGTCGGCTCGGTCCCGCGCAAAGCGCCTTGCGCCGGCGACGCAGGCCACCACCGCGATCGAGGTCGCCACCATCTGCCAGCCGACGGTCTCGCCGAGCAGCAAAGCCGCCAGCGACAGCCCGAAGAAGGGCTGCAGCAATTGCAATTGCCCCACCGCGGCGATGCCGCCCTGGACGAGGCCACGATACCAGAAGACGAAGCCGATCAGAATGCTGAACAGCGAGACATAGGCGAGCCCGAGCCAGGCCGGGGTGCCCGCCTGGGCGAACGAGGCCGGCAGCGTCAGCAGCGTCAGGCCGGCCATGATCGGCAGGGACAGGACCAGGGCCCAGGAGATCACCTGCCAGCCGCCGAGATGGCGCGAGAGGCGGGCGCCTTCGGCATAGCCGAGCCCGCAAGCGACGATCGCGGCGAGCATCAGCAGATCACCGACCGGAGAGGCGGCGAAGCCTTGCGTCCAGGCGAAGCCGACCACGCAGAGGCTGCCGAGACCGGCGAAGACCCAGAAGGCCGGACGCGGACGTTCGCCGCCGCGGAGCACCCCGAAGATCGCGGTCGCGAGCGGCAGCAGGCCGACGAAGACGATCGAATGGGCGGAGGTGACGTGCTGGAGGGCGAGCGCAGTAAGCAGCGGGAAGCCGACGACGACGCAGAGGGCGACCACGGCGAGCGGCAGAAGGTCTGCGGGCTCAGGTCGTTTCTGCCTGAGCGCGAGCAGGAGCGCGAGCCCCAACAGCCCGGCGATGGCGGCGCGCGCCACCGTCAGGAAGATCGGGTCGAAATCGGCGACGGCGACGCGCGTCGCCGGCAGCGAGCCGCTGAAGATGAGGACGCCGATGAAGCCGTTGAGCAGGCCGTTCGCAGTCTTGTCCATGATGCCTCCTGCGGCCCGTCTGCATGTCGCGAGAGGTCACAGATTTCCAGAGACAGTCCAATACAGTTCGGGCAAACTGTCCTGATGTTGGAAGCAGTACAGGTTAAGGAACCAGCCGAGCTGCCGGGCGCCGACGACACGCTCGTCGGGCGCGTCATGGCGACGATCCGGCAGCGCATCGCCGGCCGGACCTTGGCGCCCGGTGCCAAGCTCCCCTCGATCCGCGGGCTCGCCGAAAGCATGGGCGTGTCGAAATCGACGGTGGTGGAAGCCTATGAGCGGCTCGCTGCCGAGGGTGCCATCCAGGCGAGGCGCGGCTCCGGCTTCTATGTCCGGCGCCTGCCGCCGCTCTCGCTCGCCGACGTCGCCCCGAAGCTCGACCGGGCTGTCGATCCGCTCTGGATCTCCCGGCAATCGCTCGATGCCGGCGAGGGGGCTTTGCGGCCGGGTTGTGGCTGGCTGCCGCCCGACTGGATGCCGGAGGCTTCGATCCGCCGAGCGTTGCGTCGGCTCGGCCGCGCCGATGCCGCGACGCTGGCCGAGTATGGCACGCCGCTCGGCCTGCCGGCACTGCGTCGGCTTCTCGCCAATCGCCTCGCCGAACGCGGCGTCGAGGCGTCGCCCGACCAGATCGTCCTGGCGGAGTCCGGCACGCAGGCGATCGACCTCGTCTGCCGGTTCCTGCTCGAACCCGGCGATACCGTGCTGGTCGACGATCCCTGCTACTTCAATTTCCAGGCGCTGCTGCGCGCCCATCGCGCTCGCATCGTCAGCGTGCCCTATACGCCGTCTGGGCCCGATCTCGCCCTGTTCGCGCAGGCGCTGACCGAGCACCGGCCGCGGCTCTACATCACCAATTCGGCCCTGCACAATCCGACCGGCGCGACGCTTTCGGCCGCGACCGCGCACCGCCTGCTCAAGCTCGCCGAGCAGGCGGGCTTGACCATCGTCGAGGATGAAATCTTCGGCGATCTTGAGCCGGAATCCGCGCCGCGGCTCGCCGGGCTCGACGGGCTGGAGCGGGTGATCCAGATCGGCAGCTTTTCCAAGACGCTGACGGCGGCGGTGCGCTGCGGATACATCGCTGCGGGACGCGACTGGATCGAGAGGCTCGCTGACCTGAAGATCGCGACGACCTTCGGCGGCAATCCCGTCTCCGCCGAGCTGGTGCACGCGATCCTGCGGGACGGCAGCTACCGGCGCCACC
>JAEXUU010000543.1 GCA_023452965.1 Pseudomonadota bacterium
CTGCGAGACCGGGCCGTTGCCTGCCGTCTCAATCGAGCCGAGGGCGCGTTCGATTCTTTTTTTGGGGCCTCCGGCGATTCCGGCTCAGCGGCGGACAAGACCGGGACATGGCGAATGGTTCGCCACCCGGCTACCTGATCGGAGAACGAACATGACCCGCACCAAGAAGAGCTTCGCCGCTGCCGTCGCCGCCCTGGCGCTGGGCGCTTCCGTTTTCGCCACCTCTGATGCCGAAGCCCGCCCGCGCTATCGCGGCGCCGCCATCGGAGCCGGCATCGTCGGTGCGCTCGCCGTCGGCGCTCTCGCTGCCGCTGCCACCGCTCCGGCCTATGGTTACGGTTATGGCTACGGTTACGAGCCTGCCTACGCCTACGGCCCGGTGCGTCGCTGCCATCTGGTCGACCGCGTCAACTATTATGGCGACGTCATCGGCACCCGCCGCGTCTGCCGCACCTATTACTGAGCTTTCCCGAGGCCGTCCTCCCCGGCCAAGCTCAAAGGCCCGCCAGAAGGCGGGCCTTTTTTCGTATCGCGGTCTTGTTCAGCCGCCGGTCGACATGGTCAGCGGCGGCTTCACCTCGGCGGGGATCGGCGAGACATAGCCGCCATCGGCCGCGACGCGCTTCTGGAAGTCGGCCTTGGCCGCTGCCATCAGGGCGGGATCGGTCAGCACGGCGGCGCCGGTCGCGGCCATCGCCTTGGCGACCTGGACCATCGCCTTGTGCGCCGCCGGGGTCTTGCCCTGCGCCACCACCTGCCAGGTGTGGAACGGCGTGCCGATCGCGACCGTCGGCGCGTGGGCCTGCACTGTCGGAACGACCCAGCTGACATCGCCGACATCGGTCGAGCCGATCGCCGGGTTGCGCGGCGCGTCGAGCGGCACGGTGAAGTCGGCGAGCGCCGCATCGGTCTTGGGCATGCCGATCGAGCGCCAGAGCGCGTCGATATCCTTCTGGGTCAGCGTCTCGCGGATCTTGCGCGCGAACTCCTGGTCGGCCTCGTCGAAATGCGGCGGGCCGAGATCTTCCATGATGCCCTGCAGGGCGCTCTCCAGCGGGCCGTTGCCGACGACGTTGGAGACGGCGCTGACGATCTTCACCTCGACCTTGGTCTCGGTCATCAGCGCCGCACCCTCGGCGATCTTCTTCACGCGGCCGACGAGCTCGAGCATGCCCGGGAGGTCGCGGGCGCGGATCGAATAGCGCACGCGGGCATGGGCCTGGACGACGTTCGGGGCGATGCCGCCGGTGTCGAGCAGGGCATAGTGGACGCGGGCATCGCTCGGCATGTGCTCGCGCATGTAGTTGACGCCGACATTCATCAGCTCGACGGCGTCGAG
Organism: Pseudomonadota bacterium; assembly: GCA_023452965.1. The sequence continues at coordinate 1,340 of JAEXUU010000543.1, forward strand.
CGCGCTACGGCCGAGTTCGGGCGAGGCGGCGGCATGCGAGGTGCGGCCGGTGAAGGTGAAGTCGGCGCGGGTATTGGCGAGCGAGAGCGGCGGCGTCACCTCCCAGAAGCTGTTCGGATGCCAGGAGATCGCGATATCGGCGTCCTTGAAGGCGCCGGCGCGAACCATGAAGGCCTTGGCGGCGCCGCCTTCCTCGGCCGGGCAGCCATAATAGCGCACGCGGCCGGGCAGCTTGTTCTCGGCGAGCCAGTTCTTCATCGCGGTCGCGGCCAGCAGGGCGGCCGAGCCGAGCAGGTTGTGGCCGCAGCCATGGCCGTGGCCGCCGGCTTCGATCTCGCGATGCTCGGCGACGCCGGCCTCCTGGGAAAGGCCCGGCAGCGCGTCGTACTCGCCGAGGAAGGCGATGACCGGGCCGCCTTCGCCGGCCTCGCCGATCACCGCGGTCGGAATGTCGGCGACGTTCTCGGTGATCCGGAAGCCCTGGTGCTTCAGCTCGGCGACATGCTCGGCGACCGAGCGCTTCTCGGTGTAGCAGACTTCCGGAATCGCCCAGACCCGGTCGCTGAGTTCGATGAAGCGCTCCTTGCTGGCGTCGACATGGCGCCAGAGATCGTTGCGGTTGTCCATTTCTACGTCCCGTGTTGGGTGAGCTTTCGGCCCCTTCTCGCAAGCGTGGGGCCTCGCGTCCAGCAACCGGAGGGCATGGCGGCCCTGCCTGAGCCTATCGTTGGTGCTTGATTTTCGGGTCGGCATCAGCCTGATGCGCGCATGGCCCGCCGCAAGCTTCTCTTCGTCGCCACCGAGGACTGGTTCTTCGCCTCGCACTTCCTGCCGATGGCGCGGGCGGCGCGCGAGCTCGGCTTCGATGTCGCCGTGATTGCCCGCGAGCGCCAGCACCGGCGCGCGATCGAAGCGGCCGGCGCACGGCTGATCGCGCTCGAGGCCGAGCGCCGCAGCCTGTCGCCGAAGGCGCTCTACCGGCAGGTCGCTGCGCTGAAGCGGCTGATCGCGGCCGAGAAGCCCGACATCCTGCATTGCATCGCGCTGAAGCCGATCGCGCTTGCCGGGCTCGCCGGCAAACTCGCGGGGGTCGAGCGGCGCGTCTATGCTCTGACCGGGCTCGGCTTCCTCGGCGCGCGCGAGGGCTTTCCGGCGCAGGCGGCGCGGCTGGCGGCGCGGCTCTGGCTGCGCGAGGCGATCGATGGACCGCAGGTGCGCTTCCTGTTCGAGAACCCCGACGATCCCGTCATGCTCGGACTGGATCCGACCGATGCAACCAAGGTCGCGATCGTCGGCGGCGCCGGCGTCGACCCGCTGATCCTGATGCCGGAGCCAATGCCACCGCAGCCACCGCTCAAGGTCGCCGTCGTCGCGCGCATGCTCTGGTCGAAGGGCGTCGACCTCGCCGTCGAGGCGGTGACGCTGGCGCGCAAGCAGGGCGCGCGCATCGAACTCACGCTGTATGGCGCCCCCGATCCGTCCAATCCCAAGGCGGTGCCGGAAGCGACCTTGCGCGAATGGTCGTCGCGCCCCGGCATCAAATGGGCCGGGCCGACGCGCGATATCGAGGGCGTCTGGCGCGCCCATCAGGTCTGCTGCCTGCCGTCGCGCGGCGGCGAAGGCCTGCCGCGCAGCCTGTTGGAGGGGGCGGCCTGCGGCCGGGCGCTGCTCACTACCGACGTGCCGGGCTGCCGCTCCTTCGTGCGGGATGGGCA
>JAEXUU010000586.1 GCA_023452965.1 Pseudomonadota bacterium
CTTCAGCATCGAGCACGACGCTGCCGCCGATGCCGGCCGCGACCGACTGGATCACCAGCGTGTCGCCGTCCGCATCCGTGTCATTGGCGAGCAGCGCCGCCGGGTCGATCACCAGAGCCGCGCCATACGCCGTGCCGAGCCCGGCATCGTCTCCCGCAACCGGAACCGCGTTCGGTGGCGGCGCGTCGGCGATCTTGCGCAACGAGATGTCGTCGAGCGCGGCGCCGTAGCCGTTGAGGTTGGTTTCGGTGCCCTGGAAGATCAGCTCGTTGCTGCCGTCGCCCGCGCCGCCGACGACATCGACGGTGACCGCGAGCCAGCTAGTGCCGGGGATGCCCTCATAGACGATCTGGCCGCCCCAATAGACGCGGACGCCGTCATCGCTCGTCCGGGCGTCGGCATCGGCGATGAAGAAGCTGAGCCGGTAGGTCGCGCCGGTCTCGACGCCCGCCACCTTCTGAACGAGCTTCGCATTGTTGCCGTTGCCGTCCATGTCGAACCAGACATTGCCGTCCTTGGCGCCGACACCGTTCTGGGTATCGAAATGCAGCTCGGCGCGGCCACCGCCCGCGCTGTTGACCTGCGTCCAGCCGGCGATGATGCCGTTGTCGTTGCGATAGCCCCAGTCCCCACTCCAGTTGCCGTTGCCGGCACCGGTCAGGTCCTCGAAGCTGCCATTGACGATCAGATTCGGGTTCTGGTCGATCCAGACCATCGAAACCTTGTCCAGCGCCACGCCGGCGCCGTTCGGGTTCACGGTGGTGCTGGCGAATTCGAGCTTGTTGGAGCCATCGCCGGCACCGCCGACCACGTCGATGGTGATCTCCTGCCACTTGTTCTTGGGTATGCCGGTGTAAATGACCTGCCCACCCCAATAGACGGTAACGGTGTCGCTGGCCTGGGCGGTGTCGGTGTCGGCGATTGCGAACTTCAGCCGGTAGGTCTCGCCCTCGCTGACGCCCGCGACGGTCTGGACCAGGCGCGCGTTCTTCGGCGCCCCCTCCATGTCGAACCAGTAGCTGCCCTCGAGTGCGCCGATGCCGCCAACGGTGTCGCGGTGGACCTCGGCCCGGTTGTCGCCGGTGTTGATCCAACCGGGGATGACGCCGGCCGGGTTGGTGTTGCGATAGCCCCAGGCGGCGCCGTCATTGGCGCCGGTCCGATCCTCGAAGCCGCCATTGACGATGAGCTCCGGACCGACCGCGGTCGAGGGCGCAATCGTCAGGCTCAGCGTCGCCGTGTCCGTGCCGCCAAAGCCGTCGCTGACGGTGAAGGTGAAGCTGTCCTGCCCGACATAGCCGGCAGCAGGCGTATAGCGATAGCTGCCGTCGGCATCGATCTCGACCGTGCCGTGGGCGGGGCCCTGGCCGAGTGCGAAGGTCAGCGGCACGTCGCCATCGGCGTCGGTCGCGGCAAGCTGACCCATCACGACATTGCCCCGGGTGCCGCTTGCGGCACCGTCGAGGGCGTCGGGCGCGGTGTTCTCGGCCGGCGGCGTGCCCGGCTCGGCGATCTTGACGAGCCTGATATCGTCGAGCGCCGCGCCATAGGTGTTGAGGCCGGTGCCGGTCGCGATGAATTCGAGCCTGTTCGAGGCGTCGCCGGAGCCGCCGGTGACCCGGAAGCTCAGAGTCTGCCAGGGATTGGTCGGAACGCCCTCATAAACGAGCTGGCCGTTCCAGACGACGCGGATGCCGTCGTCGGAGACCGCGGTATCGGCATCACCGAGCGAGAAGCTCAGGAGATAGGTCGCGCCGTCCTCGATGCGCGCGACCTGCTGAACGATGTGCGTGTTGGTGTTGTAGCCGTCCATGTCGAGCCAGATCCGGCCGTCCGTGGCGACGACGCCGTTCGGCGAATCCCAGTGCTGCTCGATGCGGTTGCCGTTGACGTCCGTCCAGCCGGCGATGATGCCGTTCGGGTTGCGATAACCCCAGTCGCTCGGCCCGTTGTTCCCGGTCGAGGCCGAGACGTCCTCGAAGCTGCCATTGGCGATGAGATCGGTGCCGACCACGATGCCGGGAACCACATCCAGGCTGACGACCGCCTCGGCGACGCCGCCATGCCCGTCATTGACGAGGACGCTGAAGCGGTCGGCACCGGTGAAGCCGGCCGACGGGGTGTAGCGGTAGCTGCCGTCCAGGTTGAAGGCGAGCGTGCCATGGGCCGGCCCCTCGAGCAGGCTGTAGACGAGCGCGTCGCCATCGGCGTCGCCGGCAGCGACCTGGCCGCGATAGGCCATGTCCTGGCTGATCCGCAGCTCATTGGCGCCGGCTTCCGGCGCGGCGTTGCCGGCGGAAGGCAGCGCGGGCTCGGCGACCTTGACGAAATGAACGTCGTCGAGCTCGGCCCCGAAGCCGGTGCCGGCGCTCGCGAAGGCGAGCAGGTTCGAGCCGTCGCCCGCGCCGCCCTTGACGATGAAGCTGAAGGCCTCGCCGGCGGCGCTCGGCGTGCCCTGGTAGACGACCTCGCCGCCCCAGGTGACGACGACGCCGTCATCGCCGTTCGGCAGGTCGGCCAGCGAGAAGCTCAGGCGGTAGACGGCGCCGTTCTCGGCGTCCTCGATCTGCCGCGACAGGACGCCGGAGTCGAAGTCGCCCTCGGACACGAGATCCGTGCCCAGCGCAATCTGGGAAGGCTCGGCCAGGCCGGGAGCGGCGGCAAGGATCGCCTCGAGCCCCGGCAGCAGGGCAGCGATCTCGGCATCGCTGCCGGGGACGGCGAGCGCGGCCAGTTCGGCCCCGGTCAAGCTCAGCCCATCGCTGGTGGTGATCGCAGCCGGCTGATGGGCCGGATCGACGCCGTCGCGAAGGATGATCGCATCGCTGCCCGAGCGGACGATCAGGTTGTTGCCGTCGCGCAGGACGACGATGTCGGCGGGAAGAAGCCCGTCGAAATGGAGCGTGCTCGTGCTGTCGAGAATGACGAGGTCGATGCCGTCGCCGGCGCGGAAGACGATCTTGTCGCCGGTTGCGACGATGACGTCGTTGCCGGCACCGCCGACGAGCGTGTCGGCGCCTTCGCCGCCGGAGAGGAAGTCGCCGCCGGCGCCGCCATGCAACTCGTCGTCGCCGGCGCCGCCGAACAGGACGTCGTTGCCGCCGTCGCCATAGACCACGTCGGCGCCGTCGCCGGCGCGCACGAGGTCGTTGCCCTGCATCGCATAGAGG
>JAEXUU010000607.1 GCA_023452965.1 Pseudomonadota bacterium
CGCCATGTCGGTCCGGTGCGATCTGCGGGGCATAGCGGGCCAGAGCGTGCGCAGCGCCCCAGGTGTCGGCGATCGCGCCCCGAGCCGCGATCCCGGACATGGCAAGCCGGCCGATGAGGCCGTCCAGCATCGCACTTTCGCCGCCATGGAGATGATCGGCGCCCGTCGAGTCGATGATGATCCCGTCCGGCGGATCGGGAGCGACGACGGGAGCGTATCGGAGGAGCCAGGCCGCGAGCCGGTCGAGCGCCTCGGCGTCGCCTACCGGGTCGGCGTCCTGCACGATGAGTCCGGGCGCCAGGACCTGGGCCTTGGTGACGGGCATGCCAACGCGCAGGCCAGCAGCGCGGGCAGCGGCGTCAGCCGCCAGCACCACCCGCCTGTTCCCGTCGCGGCCAATCAGGACGAGCGGCGCCTCAGCCGGAGGCGCCGCGTCGCCAGCCTTCCGCCGTAGCCGGTCGGTGGACCAGCTCGGCAGGAAGAGCGAGACGACCCGTGTCATCGCACGCCTCCACTTCGAAATCTGCACTTTCGCCCGCGCGAGCGCGGATCAGTTCGACCAGCCAGCGGGCTCGACCCACGCCCGGAACGGGAAGCGATGTCGAAGGCAAAGCGGAGACGCGCCAGCGCGTCATCGCCGCTGTAGGCTGGCCGAAGTCTGTAGCCTCTGTCTGTCGCCGCCAGCGTCGCAGCGCGATCCCGATCGATCCGGTGCCTTCGGCCGCCAGTTGCAGGCGCCGCGAGGCGGTCATGGAAAGTCGGGCCACTTCACCAAGGACGGCGCCCAGGCCACCGTGGCGCAGGCCTTCCTCCATGCAGGCGAGCACGGTCTTGTCGTCGCCGGCTTCGAGATAGATCACGCGATCGGATGCAAGGCCTGCTTGGGCGATCGCTGGCGCGAAGAGGTCGGGGCGCGTGATGCACCAAAGGATCTTGCCCTTCGTGCGGGCGGCGATCCCGGCGCTGAAGAGGGCGGCAGCGGCTCCATCGATCGCGCCGTTGCCGCCGCCGGCGATCTCATGCAGGGCGCCGAGCGCGAGTCCTCCGCCGGGTAGGCGCGAGTCGACCTCGGCAATCCCGAAGGGGAGAACCGATTTGGCGCGCCGGCTGCGACCTTCGATCTTTTCGATCTGCGCGCGCAAAGACTCTATGGCGGGCTCGGGCCGCAAGCTCGTTCTTGACCTCCAAGGGCGGGTTCTTCGTCATGTTCGCTATTTGTTCTATCTTTCAGGAACGAGAGTCAAGCCCGGATCGGCGTGAGCGAGGGGTAACCGTCCGGTCTCGGCCGCCTTGCGCGGTGGGCGGCATTTCCCGAACGGTGTGACCTTAAGTCTAGCTTTAAGGTCATGGCGATGGTTCGGGCTGAGGTTCTGGGCGCGATCGAGCGGCGGCGGCGCTGGCGCTATGAGGACAAGGTCCGGATCGTCGAGGAGAGTTTTTCGGCGGGTGTGACGGTGACGGATGTCGCGCGACGCAACGGGGTCGCGGCAAGCCTGGTTTTCACGTGGCGGCGTCAGGCGAAGCTGGGGCAGTTGGGCGGCGGCAGCCCGGCGCCGCTTCTGCTGCCCGTCGAACTGGCTCCTGTCGTGACCGACGTCCCGCCCACGTCGGCGTCCGAGGTTGCCTGCACAGAGCCCGCGCGCCGGAGCCGTCGTTTGTCCGGCATCATCGAGATTGCGCTCGGTTCTGGCCGCAGGCTGCGGGTCGACCGCGATGTCGACGCGGACGCGCTGCGGCGGGTGCTCGACGTGCTGGACCGGCGATGATCGCGATCCCTGCCGGGATGCGGGTCTATCTCGCGATGGGCCCGACGGATATGCGCAAGGGTTTCGACGGTCTGGCCGCTCTGGCGCAGCAGGCGCTGCAGCAGGATCCGTTCTCCGGCCACCTGTTCGTCTTTCGTGGCCGCCGGGGCGATCTTCTGAAGGTGTTGTACTGGGATGGACAAGGCTTCTGCCTGTTCGCCAAGCGATTGGAGAAGGGCCGCTTCATCTGGCCGGTGACGACCGACGGCGTGGTGCGGCTGACGCCGGCGCAGCTCTCCATGCTGCTGGAGGGGATCGATTGGCGCGCGCCGATTCGAACCGATCGCCCCAGCCTGGCGCTGTGAAGCGAGGTGCTTCGAGCCGATTCAGGACTGTGGTCCGCGGTCAAGATCGACCATGATTCAATGGCTTGGCCGCCGGCCTCGGGATAATCTCGAAAGGACCATGGCGAGCGCCTCCGCAGACCTTCCCGACGACGTGGCGACGCTTCAGGCGCTGCTGATCGCGGCACGGGCCGAGACGGCCGCCCATCTGCTCATGATCGAGAAGCTGAAGGCGCAACTGGCGAAGCTGCGCCGGATGCAGTTCGGGCAGTCGTCGGAGAAGCTCGACGCCGCCATCCACCAGTTGGAGCTGGCGCTCGAGGATGTCGAGGAGGGCACGGCGGCGCGGACGGTTCTGGAGCGCGCGGTCATGCCGGCAACTCCCGACGCCCGGCAGCATCCGGTTCGTCGTCCCTTGCCCGATCATCTGCCGCGCGAGGAGATCGTGCATTGGCCAGCGGGCATCGCCGATGGCGATCTCGGCTGTGGTTGCCAGGCTTGCGGCGGACAGTTGCGCCGGCTCGGCCAGGACGAGACCGAGGTGCTGGAGCGCGTCACCCAGTTCAAGGTCGTCCGGCATATCCGCCCCAAGATCGTCTGCCGCCTGTGTGAAGCGATCGTGCAGGCGCCGATGCCGTCCCTGCCGATCGAGCGCGGGCGGCCGGGCCCTGGATTGCTCGCCCATGTGCTGGTGGCCAAGTATGCCGACCATCTGCCGCTGTACCGCCAGTCCGAGGTCTATGCCCGCGAAGGCGTCGATCTCGACCGTTCCACCCTGGCCGATTGGGTCGGATCGGCGGCGGCGCTGCTGACACCCCTGGCCGAGGCGATCGGCAAGCATGCCATGGCCGGGCGCGCGCTTCACGCCGACGACACGCCCGTGCCGGTGCTCGCCCCCGGGTTCGGCAAGACCGCGACGGGCCGCCTTTGGGTCTATGTCCGCGACGAGCGCCCCCATGCCGGAGATGCCGCGCCAGCCGTCCTCTATCGCTATACGCCGGATCGGAAGGGCGTGCGCCCGCAAGGCCATCTCCAGGGCTTCGCCGGATATCTCCACGCCGACGGATATGCCGGCTTCGACAAGCTCTATGCCGGCAGCCCCGGTAAGCGCGCCGCGATCGCCGAGGTCGCCTGCTGGGCCCATGTCCGGCGCAAGTTCTTCGATATCCACCAGGCCAACGCCTCGCCGGTCGCAGCCGAGGCCTTGCGCCGGATCGGGGAGCTCTACCAGGTCGAGGACGCCGTCCGTGGCCGCCCGCCCGACGAACGGCGACGATCGCGGCAGGAGCACGCCGTTCCACGGCTCGCCAATCTGCGGACCTGGTTCGACACGACCCTGCCCAAGCTGTCGGGCAAGAGTGAACTCGCCAGGGCGATCCGCTACGGCCTGTCGCGCTGGCCCGCGCTCACCCGCTATGCCGACCGCGGCGATCTGGAGATCGACAACAACGCCGCCGAGCGCGCGATCCGGCCGCTCGCCATCGGCCGCAAGAACTGGCTCTTCGCCGGTTCCGACAAGGGCGGCGAGCGCGCCGCCGTCATCTACACCCTGATCGGGACCGCCAGGCTCAATGGCCTTGATCCCCAGGCCTATCTCCGGGATGTTCTGGCCCGCATCGGCGACCATCCCATCAACCGCGTCGGTGAACTCGCCCCCTGGAACTGGACGAGCCATGCCCGGACTGTCGCGCCAACAGAAGCAGTTGTCGAAGGCGCTGCTGGACCTCGATGAAGAGGCGATGCTGATCGAGGAACTGGACGGCTTCATTGCCGGCCTCCTCGTCTGCCCGCAGATGATCCCTCCCAGCGCCTGGCTGCCATGGGTCTGGAACAGCGCCGACGCAAAGGGCGAGCCGGTGTTCGAGAGCCTCGACCACGCCAACAAGGTGATGGGCCTGGTGATGGCGTACTACAACGACGTCGCGCGCACGCTCTTCGACCAACCCGAGCGCTATGGTCCGATCGTCAGCATCGACAGGCGCAATGGCGAGATCCTGTGGGAGATCTGGATCGAAGGCTTCGAAAAGGCCGTCAAGCTGAAGCCCGAAGCCTGGGTGCCCCTCGCCACAGCCGATATCGAGGCCGCCAGGGCCTGGACCGGCCTGATGATGCTCGCCGATGTCGCCCGCCGCGATCCCCGCTTCTCCGACGAGCAAATCGACGCCATCACCGCCACCGCTCACGACAAGATCGCCGACTGGGTGATCGAACTCAACGACTGGCGCCTCGCCAACGCCGCCCCGGCGCCGACCATGACCACCCGATCAAACCCCTTCGCCGCTCCGGCTCAGAAGGTCGGGCGAAACGACCCGTGCCCCTGCGGCTCCGGCAAGAAACACAAAAAATGCTGCGGTCTCAACTGAGAGCGCTAAAGCTCACAGGGCCGAGACCGGACGGTTACAGCGAGGGTGCGCGACACGGTTTTACTGTCTCGTGGCTATCTGAGCGCCGCTGGGCGGTCGAGGCGCATGCAGCGAAATCGCTTAAGCATAGGAGGTGACGGGAGCCTTGGCCTCCTTCTGGCGCTGCTGGATGCTACCTAGCCACGTCTCCAGTTTCACGACTTCGGCTATCAGATCGGCATGAGAAACAGTCTCAGGGTTCAGGGTTTCCGCGGACGTATGCATCTCTTCCGACAACCGGCCTCGCGCTGCTGTTACGGTCTTAACGTCGTCATCGCTGATGATCGCGAGCTTGAATAGACTGTTGCCCTTTATGGCGTTATCGAATCGAGCAAGGACCGGAAATACAAAGTCTGCGATGCCTTGATCCCAAGATTCTCGAAGTTGCTCGATGATGCCTTTGCAGAAGATAGTCCGCCGAGCATCCGGCCATGTATCAAATTGGTGCTTTGCTTCTTTCAGCTCCGAGCGCAGGGATTGCGCCAATTGTTGCGCTGATTTCGCCTTCATCGGCAGCGCTGACTCCACAAAGCCGGGTCGGCTCTGTTTGCGACAAACTGTCTGATACTGGATGGAGCGCGTTTTTGCGTCCGCTTCGCGACGCAACTCGAAAAGAAACGTCAGATCGTGTGTAAACACGATGACCTGCCGGTGCTCAGCCTCCTCTACAAGTCGCGCTGCTACCGCCCTGCGATGAATGTGATCGAGCGATGACATAGGGTCGTCGAACACAATACTGGAGTATTGTTTGGATGTGACAAGCTCGGCCAGGAATGCAGCGAGTGCGACGCAACGATGTTCGCCCTCGCTGAAAATCTCGCCCACAGGCTCATCAGGTTTCTCAACGAGACAAACTTGAAAATATGACACAGCATTCGAATCTTTGACTTTCCGAAGCTCGACCGGCATTCTAGCCAACTTGAGCTTATCAATCTCACGCGCGAATCGACCGCGTAAGGCGTTCGTAACAAGCTTGTCAGACAATTCCTTATTCTTAGTCGTAACGGATCGTTTTGCCGTATCCTTTGCGGCCTTGGTTATGATTTCGGCCTCTTTGCGCCTCTCAATCTCGGCTTTAATGTCCGCGAGTAGAGGGCCGAGTGCCTCTCGATCTTTCAGTTCTCGATATTCCTTCACCAAGGCAAGGTGCTCTGGGCTGTTTTGATCGGCTGACAGTTGAAGCGCACGACTCGCAAGGCGGACAGATAGCGCGGCGAGTGCAGTGGCTGGGAAGGCAGTGAGTTGCTCGGGAGCGGTCTTGCTACGGACGAAAGATCGAAGCCGCCAAGCCGCCCGCGTACTGCATTCTCTCACAACACCGGCAAGAGAGACGTCCCCGATCTCGGTCTCAATGAGGCTAACGAACTGGCGGCGGGCCGCAGCGCTCATATGCTTAGCGGCGGCTTGTTTTATCGCATCGCTATAGGCCTCTTCCGCGGCGTCTTCGTCGGCTTTTGTCGAGCCCTTAACGAACGTCTCGAACGTCACGAGGCGCTCAATCGCATCTTTTTCCCTGGGCTGCTGGCAAAGCACGCACAACTCATCATGGCCCGTTGGATGCGGGAATGTCCTGCTCGGATATGCGATGCCATCGGAGTATTTCCGGGCGGCCTCCCAAAGAGCGCGCCATGTCGCCTTCCCCACGTCAGGAAGCGGCGAAGCGGCGAACAACGCGTCGGATGCCAATTTCGCGCTCTCGGCTTTGGTTTCCCAGTCGGATTTCAAGGAGGAGCGCATCGCAAACGCCGCAGGAGATGCCGTGTCGACCAGATTC
>JAEXUU010000609.1 GCA_023452965.1 Pseudomonadota bacterium
GTAGAGGCCGATGCCGCCGGCGCCGACGATGCCAATGATGGTCGAGGAGCGGGTGTTCGACTCGATGTAGTACAGCACCTGGCTGGCTATCACCGGCAGCACTTGCGGGATCAGGCCGAAGCGGATCTCGTGCAGCTTGCCGCCGCCGACTGAGGCGACGCCGTCGACCGGCTTGCGGTCTGCGGCCTCGATCGCCTCCGAGAACAGCTTGCCGAAGGCGCCGAGATCGCTGGTCATGATGGCGAGCATGCCGGCGAAGGGGCCCAGGCCGACGACATTCACCCAGATCAGAGCCCAGATCAGCGCGTCGACGCCGCGCACCGTATCCATCGAGCGCCGGGCGAAGAAGTGCACGATGCGGTTGGCGACGACGTTCTTGGCGGCGAGGAAGCCGAGCGGGAAGGCGAAGATCGCCGCCAGGATCGTGCCGAGGAAGGCGATGGCGATGGTCTCGAACAGCGCCTTGACGAAGATGATGGCACGAGCGGCCGAGCCGGGATCGGGCGGCAGCATCAGCACCACGAAGGTGCCGAGATTGGCGAAGCCGGCGAAGATCCGCGCGAAGGAGGTCTCGAGCGTGGTCAGGCCGTAGACGAAGAGCCCGACGAGCCCGCCGATGACGGCGAGCGTGATGATCTTCGTCCTGAGCGAGCCGTCGATCGCCTGCTTGTGGCGGGCGACGAGCGCGGCGCGGTCCGCGGCCGAGAGGGCGAGGCTCATGAGCGATGCTCCAGGCTCAGCAAAGCGTGGCGCAGACGCTCGGTGCCGTAGTCGATCAGCATGACGGTGACGATGATCAGCAACAGGATGGCGCTGACATCGGTGAAGTAGAACTTGCGGATCGCCTCGATCAGGTCCTGGCCGATGCCGCCGGCTCCGACGAAGCCCATGATCGAGGCGCCGCGGACATTGATCTCGAAGCGCAGCAGCGTGTAGCTCGCGAAGTTCGACAGCACCTGCGGCACGACGGCGAAGCGCACGGTCTGCCACCAGCCGGCACCCGTGGCGGTGAGGCCGTCGACCGGCTTCATGTCGATGTTCTCCACCACCTCGGCATAGAGCTTGCCGAGCGCGCCCATGGTGTGGATGGCGAGCGCAAGCACGCCCGGCAGCGGGCCGAGGCCGAAGGCGATCACGAAGATCAGCGCGAAGACGATCTCCGGCACGGTGCGGCAGAATTCGAGGAAGCGGCGCGTGACCCAGCGCAGCCCGGTCGAACGGCCGAGATTGCTGGCGGCGGCGAAGCAGAGCAGGAAGCCGCCGACGGCGCCGAGCACGGTGCCGACATAGGCGATGACCACGGTCTGCCAGAGCAGCTTCAGCCAGCCATTGATGCCCCAGTACCATTCCTTGAGATCGGCCCCGAAGGTCGCGATCCGCAGCGTCGGCATGGTCTCGAGGATGTATTTCGGGAAACGCCAGGCGTTCTCGGAGAATTTCTTCAGATCGACTTCGGCGCCGATGCCGGCGAGCACGACGCATACGGCGAAGATCGCGAGACCCAGCAGGGTCTGCAGGCGCTTGGCCGCCATTTCGCGCCGATAGAGCTCGGCATGGGCGGCGATGGCGGGGGCGTTGGGGTCGATCGCGAGTGTCATTGATAGAGTCCGTCGCCGAAGGAGGTGCGGCGAGTGCGCGCCGCGGCCGTCATGCTCGCCCTTGTGGCGAGCATCCACGTCTTGGACACCGCACGCGATCAGTGAAGCGAAGACGGGGATGGTCGGGACAAGCCCGACCATGACGGGTAGCGGATGAGAACGCTTACGAAGACTTCTTCTTGCGCAGCTCGTCGACGAACTTGTTCAGCTCGATGATCGGGTCGTAGGCCTTGTTGTCGACGGCGACGAGCGGGCCCTGCTTGCCTTCATAGATCTTGTCGAAGGCGGCCTTGTCCTTGGTGGTGATGTTGAGGACGGCGTCGCGGATCTTGGCCTTGAGCTCTTCCGGCAGGTCGCTGAGATAGGCCAGCGGCGAGTTCACGATCTGCTCGGACTTGAAGATGATCCGGAAATCGTCGGCCTTGGCCATGTTCTTGCGGACCATGCGCTGCAGGTTCGACTCCTGCTCGTCGTTCCACCAGTTGGCGACGATGTCGACCGTGCCCTGCTGCAGGGCGATGATCGCGTTCTCGTGGCTGCCGGTATAGACGACCTTGCCGAAGAAGGTCTCGGGCTCGATCTTCATGCCGTTCAGGGCGAAGCGCGGAACGTTGTTGCCGGAGGTCGAGTTCGGGTCGACGAGGCCGAGATTCTTGCCCTTGAGGTCCTCGACCTTCTGATAGGGCGAGTCCTTCTTCACGTAGAAGACCGAATGATAGCCCTTGGTGCCGTCGAGATTGGTCTCGATGGCGAAGGCGTCGACCTTGGCGCCGGTCATGCGGGCGCGGGCGAAGGAGGACGGGCCGTAGGAGGCGATGTGGATGTTGCCGGCGCGCTGGCCCTCGATGATCGCGGCATAGTCGTTGGCGATGCGCAGCGTCACCTTGGTGCCGAGTTCCTTCGAGAGATAATTGACGAAGGGGGTGTAGCGCTCGGTCACGCCCGAAGCGTTCTCGGCCGGGATGATCGCGAAGACGAGCTCGGGATACTTCGCCTTCCAGTCCTGGGCGAAGGCCGGGGTCGCCAGCGTCGCGGCGAGGCCGGCGGCAAGCGTCAGGGTATGACGACGGGTCAGCATGGGAGTGCTCCTTAGAGGGACTATCTGGTGGTCGGGGTAGGCGTTGCCCGCGGACGATCCGCTCAGGCGACGTTCTGTCGGGCGCGCTTCGCCTCGGAGGTGGCGATGGCGTCGAGCGCATCGAGCGCCTCGGCGCCGGCGTCCTTGGCTTCGATTCCGTAGAGCTCGGCCGCGATCTCGCTGGTCAAAGCGTGGGGCGGGCCGTCGAACACGACCTTGCCGGCGGCCATGCCGATCAGACGGTCGCAGTACTTCGCCGCGATATCGAGATGGTGCAGGTTGGAGATGACGGTGATGCCGTCCTCGCGGTTGATGCGGAACAGCGCATCCATGACGATCTGGCAGTTGCGCGGGTCGAGCGAGGCGATCGGCTCGTCGGCGAGGATGATCTGCGGCTCCTGGACCAGAGCACGGGCGATCGCGACGCGCTGCTGCTGGCCGCCGGAGAGGGTCTCGGCGCGCTGGGCGAGCAGATGGCCCATGTCGAGCCGCTCGAGCGCGGCGATGGCGCGGATCTTGTCGTCCTGCGAGAAGCTCTTGACCAGGGTCAGCGCCGCCGAGCGATGGTTGAGGCGGCCGAGCAGCACGTTGGTCAGCACGTCGAGGCGGCCGACCAGATTGAACTGCTGGAAGATCATCGCAGTGTCGCGCCGCCAGGCGCGCAGCGCCGCGCCGCGCAGGGAGGTGACGTCGCGCTCGCCGCTGAGGATGCGTCCGTCGCTCGGGTCCGAGAGCCGGTTGAGCATGCGCAGCAGGGTCGACTTGCCGGCGCCGGAGCGGCCGATGACGCCGACCATCTCGCCCTTCGGAATCGAAAGGTCGACGTTATCGACGGCGGCCTTGCCACCGAAACGCTTCGTCAGGCCTTCGATGCGCAGCATCGTCGCTTCTCCTCGCATTCAGCGAGGGGACCGGTATCGATGCCAGATGACAGTGCCGTGACGCTGGCTGTAGACCGGATCAGGCGCCGCGCAGCAGGAGATCGGCGCAATCGGCGACATAGGCCTTCAGCGCCGCCGCCGGGGCTGGATCGATGCCGAGCAGGCCGCGCGCCTGATGAAGGCCGCGGATCATGCCAAGAAACTGCTCGGCGAGGATGCGGGCGCGCTCTTCCTCTACGGGCTTTGCGAAGCCATCACCGGATCGTGAACGCTCGGCGATGAGGGCGCCGAGCTCCTCGATCATCCGGCTGGCGCCGGCTTCATAGGCCGCCCGGCCGAGCTCCGGGAAGCGCGCGGAGGCGCTGACGATCAGGCGGTGCAGGTCGAGCGAGGCCGGATGCAGCATCATCGCCAGTGCGTCCTCGCCGAAGCGGATCAGGATGCCGCGCAGATCGGCCTTCTGTTTCGGCTGCTGGCGCAGCGGAATCGTCAGTTTTTCAGTCAGTTCGGCGCAGATCGCCTTGAACAGCGCTTCCTTGTCGGCGAAGTGGCTGTAGATGGTCTGCTTGGAGACGCCGGCGCGCTGGGCGATCTGGTCGAGGCTGGTGCGGTCGAAGCCCTCGGCCAGGAACATCTCCGAGGCGGCCCGGGTGATCGCGTCGTGTTTATCCGGCCGTGATTTCTCAGCCGGCATCGACCTTGCTTCCGTCGTTGCGGGGAGTATAGGGCCCTCAATCGACATATCCGACATTCTTCCGCCTATTTGAGACCTTATCAAACTAGACCGTCCAGTCTAAGTTAAGCACGCGGCACCGGAGCGTCCAGCCTCATGAAGCGTTTCTTCCTTCTCGTCCTGATCGCCGGGCTGGCTGGTGGCGGCTATTACGGCTACCAGAAACACTTCCGGGCCGTAGGCCAGCCGGCACAGGCCGCCGCGACCTCGCCGAATCCGGGCGTTCCCGTCGAGGTCGGCGCGGTCGAGAGCATGACCGTGAACGAAGAGGTCGAGGCGCTCGGCACGCTCGCCGCCGACGAATCCATCATCATCGCCTCGGAGATCGCCGGCCGCGTGATTCACCTCGGCTTCCGCGAGGGCGAGCGCGTCCAGGAAGGGCAGGAGCTGGTCAAGCTCGATACCGCCATCCTTGATGCCGAGCTGAAGCAGGCGCAAGCGGATCTCTCGCTCGCCCGCGACACCCATGACCGCAACCGCTCGCTGGTCTCGCGCGGCGCGGGCACGCAGGTGGCGCTGGAGCAGGCGACGGCGCAGCTCGCCTCGCAGGAGGCGCGCGTCCAGCTCGTCCAGTCGAAGCTCGCCCAGGCGACGATCAAGGCGCCGTTCACCGGCGTGGTCGGGCTGCGCTCGGTCGGCGTCGGCGACTATATCTCGGTCGGCAAGCCGCTGGTCGCCCTCACCAATATCGACCCGATCAAGGTCGATTTCCGCGTGCCGGAAATCTTCCTGACCCAGCTCAAGGTCGGCCAGCCGGTGCAGCTCAAGGTCGACGCCGTGCCCGACCGGCCGTTTTCCGGCCAGATCTTCGCGATCGATCCGGTGGTCGACATCAATGGCCGCGCGGTCAAGCTGCGCGCCAAGGTTCCCAATGCCGATCTCGTGCTGCGGCCCGGCCTGTTCGCGCGCCTGACCATCGTCGTCAACCGGCGCGAGAACGCCCTGGTGGTGCCGGAGACTGCGGTGGTGCCGGATGGCATCGGCAAGATCGTCTTCATCATCGAGAACGGGAAGGCCAAGCGCGTCCCGGTCGAGCTCGGCAAGCGCCTGCCGGGCAAGGTCGAGATCGTCAGCGGGCTCAAGCCCGGCATGCAGATCGTCACCGCTGGGCAGATGCGCCTGCGCGAGGGCTCGACGGTCTCGATCAAGCAGAAGGCGAGCGTCCAGACGAGCGCGCTGCCCGGCACCGCTCCGGGCAGCGTGCAATGAGCCTGTTCGAGCTCTTCGTCCGCAGGCCGGTTCTCTCCACCGTCCTCAGCCTGCTCGTCGTCCTGATCGGCTTCGTCTCCTACACGCGCCTGACGGTGCGCGAATACCCGAACATCGACGAGCCGATCGTCTCGGTGCAGACGACCTATCGCGGCGCCAGCGCCGAGATCATCGAGACGCAGGTCACGCAGATCCTGGAGAACTCGATCGCCGGCATCGAGGGCATCGAGACGATTACCTCGACCAGCCGCCAGGAGCGCAGCCAGATCTCGGTGCGTTTCCGCCCGGATGTAGACCCGGACGTCGCCGCCTCCGATGTCCGCGACCGCGTCAGCCGCGTGCGCGGGCGCCTGCCCGACGAGATCGACGAGCCGATCATCGCCAAGGTCGAGGCCGATGCCCAGCCGGTGATGTACCTGTCGCTGACCAGCACGCGCCATTCGCCGCTGGAGCTGACCGATTTCGCCGACCGCTTCATCGCCGACCGCGTCCAGAACATCACCGGCGTCGCCGAGGTCCGCATTCTCGGCCAGCGCCAATACGCCATGCGGATCTGGCTCGACCGGGCCCGGATGGCGGCCTATGCCATCACCGTTCAGGAGGTCGAGGCGGCGCTGCGGGCGCAGAACGTCGAGATCCCGTCGGGCCGGATCGAGAGCAACGACCGCGAATTCACGGTGCTCTCGCAGACCAGCCTGAACACGCCCGAGCAGTTCCAGCAGATCACCGTCAAGGATGCGAACGGCTTCCCGGTTCGCCTGCGCGACGTCGCGCGCGTCGAACTCGGCGCCCGTGAAGAACGCAACGCGGCCTGGTTCAAGGGCAGCCCCTCGGTGACGATCGGCATCGTCAAGCAGGCCGTGGCCAATCCGCTGGACGTCTCGTCCGGTGTCCAGCAGGCGCTGCCCGGCATCATCGAGGACCTGCCGGACGGGATGTCGATCGCGACCTCCTACGACACCTCGATCTTCATCGATCGCTCGATCAAGGCGGTCTACACCACGATCGCCGAGGCGGTCGTGCTCGTCGTGCTGATCATCTTCCTGTTCCTGCGCTCGCTGCGCGCGACGCTGATCCCGCTCGTCACGATCCCGGTCTCGCTGATCGGCGCCTTCGCGCTGATGTATGCGCTCGGCTTCACGGTGAACACGCTGACGCTGCTGTCGATGGTGCTCGCCATCGGCCTCGTCGTCGACGACGCGATCGTGGTGCTGGAGAACATCCACCGCCATATCGAGGAGGGCATGGAGCCGACCAAGGCGGCGATCAAGGGCATCAACGAGATCGCCTTCGCGGTGGTCGCGATGACGCTGACGCTGGTCGCGGTCTATGCGCCGATGGCCTTCTCCACCGGCCGCACCGGCAAGCTCTTCATCGAATTCGCGCTGACGCTGGCCGGCGCCGTGCTCGTCTCCGGCTTCGTCGCGCTGACGCTGACGCCGATGATGTGCGCCAAGCTCCTGCGCCACGAGCACAAGCACAACTTCCTCTACAACGCGCTCGAACGCTTCTTCGAGGCACTCTCCAGCGGTTATCGCCGCTCGCTGCGGTTTGCCCTGTCGATGCGGCCGGTGATCGTGCTGCTCGCGCTCGGCGTTGCCGGCGGCAGCTATTACTTCTTCACCAATCTGCGCTCTGAGCTGGCCCCGGTCGAGGATCGCGGCACGATCACCTCGATCGGCGTCGCGCCGGAGGGGGCGACCATGTCCTTCACCGCCGATTATGCGCGGCGCGTCGAGGACTATTTCAGCAAGATCCAGGAGGTGGAGACCTATCTCGTCATCGTCGGCTTCCCGGACGTGACGCGCGCCATCGCCTTCGCCCGGCTGAAGCCCTGGGAACAGCGGCACCGCAAGCAACAGGACCTGGTCGCGGAGATCAACAAGGGCCTGTCGCAGATTCCCGGCATCCGGCTCTTCGCCACCAATCCGCCTTCGCTCGGCCAGGGC
>JAEXUU010000628.1 GCA_023452965.1 Pseudomonadota bacterium
AGACGAAAAAGGCGCCCGTCGAGGCGCCTTTTTCCATGGAGCTTCCTGGAATTTATCCCTGGCCGGCCGAAGCCCGGGCCAGAGGACTGCGCCTGGTAGCGACGCGCCCGGCTTACGTCAGTTCGTCCGGGGCCCGAGATCGCGCGGGGCGGCGTTGACGGTGACGATCTGGCCGTTGCGCAATTCGAGCACGGCGAGACCGCGCTCGTTCAGCCCATCCGGACGGAAGCGGAAGACACCGTCGGCGCCGGCGAAGCCCGAGGGATTGGTCAGCACGGATTCGGAGAAGCGCTGGCTGCCTTGTGTCCTGGCGAGCGCGGCGGCGAGCGAGACCGCGTCATAGGAGAGCGTCGCGGTGCGGGTCGGCGCGCTGTTGAAACGCTTCTGGTAGCGGCCGGCGAAGGCATTGAAACCGGCCGTGTCGGGCGAGGCGAACCAGCCGCCCTGGATGGCGGGGATACGGGCGACGGCGGCGTCGTTCCAGACGCCGGTGCCGAGCGGCTTGACCTTGGCCGGGTCGTAGCCGGCCTGCTGCAGGATCAGGCCGAGCTGCGGCATGGCGTTGGCATCGCCCGGCACGAACAGCGCATCGGCCTGCTGCAAGGCGGGCGTCAGCCGGCCGGCGGAGGCGCGCATGCTGTTGGCGTCGGTGCCGAAGCGCTCGATCACCACGGCGCGGGCACCGCGATCGGCCACCGCCTGCTGGAAGGCGGCCTCGACGACCTTGCCATAGGCAGTGTCCGGCACCATCGCGGCGAAGGATTTGCGGCCCTGCGAGGCGGCGTAGGCGATCACCCGGTTGACGTCGTTCTCGGGCGGGAAGGAGAGCAGGTAGACGCCGCGGGAGGCGACGTTGCTGTCGCTGGAGAATGCGATGACCGGCTTGCCGGCGCCGCGCGCGACCTGAGCGACGGCCTGGACCGAGGGCGCGAAGAGCGGGCCGATGATCAGCTCGGCGCCTTCGCGCAGCGCCGCCTGGGCGGCGGCCTGAGCGCCGTCGGGCGTGCCGCGATCATCCTTGACCAGCAAGGTCAGGTCGGCGCCAGGGAATTCGGCGAGCGCCATCTCGGCGGCGTTCTTCAGGGAGTTGCCGACCGTCGCGCCGGCGCCTTCCGCCGTCAGCGGCAGGATCAGCCCGACCTTGACCGAGCCGGTCCCGATCGTTGGGCCGGTCGGAGCCGAGGCAGCGCCACCAGCGCCGCTGTCGAAGCCGGGCAAACCGGAGGTTCCGCCGCTGCAGGCGGTGAGCAGGAGCGAGGCGCCGCTGGCCAGAATCAGCCGCCGCGAGACGCCGGCGAGGGGCGCCTGATCTGGAATTCCAACTGGGCGCGACACGGGTTTCGTCTCCACTGCTGAGCAGGGCGCGTCCTAACGGTCGCGCCCGGCGGTGCATATCCCCCCGGACCACGGGAAAATACCTGCCAGCCAGGGATGGTATTTTCAAGCTGTTAACTATGAGTTGCCGCCGGTGCGATGGCATCCCGGCAGCGCCTGTGGCAGTTTCGCCGCCATGTCAGCGCCTTCCCCCGCCGCGCCGCTCCCGGGCCGCGCCAAAGATGCCCCTCCGAGCTACACCGCCTTCGGGCTGCGGGCCGAGGCCGAGCCGCTGGCGCCCGGCCTGCACATCGTCGCGACACCGATCGGCAACCTCAAGGACATTTCCTTTCGCGCGCTGGCGACGCTCGCCGCCGCGGACGCCGTTCTCGCCGAGGACACCCGGACCTCGAAGACGCTGCTGGCGCATTACGGCATCGCGACGCCGCTCCTGCCGTATCACGAGCACAATGCGGCGCAGATGCGTCCGAAGATCCTCGAGAGGCTGCGCCAGGGCGGCAAGCTCGCGCTGATCTCGGATGCCGGCACGCCTTTGGTCTCCGACCCCGGCTACAAGCTGGTCGCCGAGCTGGTGGCGGAAGGTCTGCCGGTCACCGGCATCCCGGGGCCGTCTGCGGTGCTGGCGGCGCTGGTGCTCGCCGGCCTGCCGACCGACCGCTTCTTCTTCGAGGGCTTCCTGCCGCCGAAGAGCGCGGCCCGGAAGGCGCGGCTGACCGAGCTTGCCGCCATCCCCGGCACGCTCGTCTTCTTCGAATCGCCGCGAAGGCTCGCCGAGATGCTGGGCGACGCGGCGGTGGTGCTCGGAGAGCGGCCGGGCGCGGTCGCGCGCGAGCTGACCAAGTATTACGAGAACGTCCGGCGCGGGCGGCTTTCCGAGCTCGCCGCCCATTATGGCGAGGCCGAGGAAGCCCGCGGCGAGATAGTGGTGATCATCGGCCCGCCGGACGCCGCCGCCCTGGCGCCGAGCGGCGCCGCGCTCGACGAGGCGCTGCGGGCGGCGCTCGAAACGCTCTCGCTGAAGGAGGCGGTGGCGCAAGTCACGGCCGCCAGCGGCCAGCCTCGGCGCCTGGTCTATGCCCGCGCGCTCGAGCTGACGCGGACGCCGTGAGCGAGGCGGCCCGCAGCCGTCGCGCCCGCCATTCCGGCCTCGCCGGGCGGCGCGGCGAATGGCTCGCCGTGCTCTATCTCAGCGCCAAGGGCTATCGCCTGCTGGAACGGCGCTTCGGCGGCAAGGGTGGCGAGATCGACCTGATCATGACGCGCGGCAACAGCATCGCCTTCGTCGAAGTGAAGCGCCGCGCTGCACTCGACGAGGCGGCGGGCGCGATCACCGCCGACAAGAGGCGCCTGATCGAGGCGCGCATCCGGCAATGGCTGGCCCGCAATCCCTGGGCGATGCAGCGCCATTTGCGAGCCGATGCCGTCTTCCTCGCGCCCTGGCGCCTGCCGCGCCATGTCCCCGCCGTCTTCGAGCTCACGCTCTGACGCAGGACGAGCCCCTTGCGCTGGCGCGGCGGCAGGCTCGATAAAGCGCTCACAACCGGAGCGCTCCCATGCCGTTGAACGTCGCCATCCAGATGGACCCGATCGAGAAGGTCCGCATTGCCGGCGATACCGGCTTCTCGCTGATGCTGGAAGCGCAGGCGCGCGGCCACAAGCTCTTCACCTACACCCCCGACAAGCTCACCCTGCGCGACGGCAAGGTCACCGCCGTGATCAACCCGGTCGAGGTCCGCGATGTCGAGGGCGACCACTACACGCTGGGCGAGCCCCAGCGCACCGACCTCTCGACGCTCGACGTGGGGCTGCTGCGCCAGGAACCGCCCTTCGACATGGCCTATGTCTCCTCGACGCATATGCTCGAGCGCATCCATCCGAAGACGCTGGTGGTCAACGA
>JAEXUU010000141.1 GCA_023452965.1 Pseudomonadota bacterium
CAAGAAGACCGGCACGGCCCAGGAGAACATCGACAAGGCCGGCAAGCTCGGTTTCGACACCGGCCTGCGCGCCGTCCATCCCTTTGATCCGTCATGGACTTTGCCGATCTACGTGGCGAATTTCATCCTGATGGAATACGGCACCGGCGCGATCTTCGGCTGCCCGGCGCATGACCAGCGCGACCTCGACTTCGTCAACAAGTACGACCTCGGCAATACCCCGGTGGTCTGCCCCGAGGGCGTCGATCCCGCCAGCTTCGTGATCACCGACACCGCCTATACCGACGATGGCCGGATGATCAATTCGCGCTTCCTCGACGGTATGACCATTCCGGAGGCGAAAGAAGAAGTCGCGCGGCGCCTTGAGGCGGAGACCCGCGGCAACCGGCCGGTCGGCCGGCGCAAGGTCAATTTCCGCCTGCGCGACTGGGGCATTTCGCGCCAGCGCTACTGGGGCTGCCCGATCCCGATCATCCACTGCGCCGATTGCGGCACCGTTCCGGTGCCGGAAGAGCAGCTGCCGGTGAAGCTGCCCGACGACGTCTCCTTCGAGAAGCCGGGCAACCCGCTCGACCATCACCCGAGCTGGAAGAACGTTGCCTGCCCGTCCTGCGGCAAGCCGGCGCGGCGCGAGACCGACACCATGGACACCTTCGTCGATTCGTCCTGGTATTTCGCCCGCTTCACCAATCCCTGGCTCGAAACCAGCCCGACCGACCGCGCCGCGGTCGATCGGTTCCTGCCGATCAACCAGTATATCGGCGGCGTCGAGCACGCGAACCTGCCCCTGCTCTATTCGCGCTTCTTCACCCGCGCGATGAAGGCGACCGGCCATGCCGGCGTGGATGAGCCCTTCGACGGCATGTTCACCCAGGGCATGGTCGTTCATGAGACCTATCGGGCGCAGGACGGCAGCTGGGTCGAGCCCGGCAATGTCCGCATCGAGGTCACCGGCAGCGAGCGCCGCGGCTTCGACGTCGACACGGGCGCACCGATCGAGATCGGCTCGATCGAGAAGATGTCGAAGTCGAAGAAGAACGTCGTCGACCCCGACGACATCATTGCTTCCTACGGCGCCGACACCGCCCGCTGGTTCATGCTCTCCGATTCGCCGCCGGATCGCGACGTGATCTGGAGCGACGAGGGCGTGCAGGGCGCTGCCCGCTTCGTCCAGCGCCTCTGGCGCCTGGTCAGCGAGATCGCCGCCCGCACCGGCAATCGCGTCGCCCGCCCGGCGAGCTTCGGCGAGGCAGCCTCGCTGCTGCGCAAGGCGAGCCACCGCGCCTTGCATGCGGTCGGCGCCGATATCGAGCGCCTCGGCTTCAACCGCTGCGTCGCGCATGTCTATTCGCTGACCAACGCCATCGCCAAGACGCTCGACGCCGCAGCCGAAAGCGCCGATCTGCCGGCCGACACCGCCTTCGCGCTGCATGAATCCGCCATGATCGCGACGCAGCTTGTCGCCCCGATGATGCCGCATCTCGCCGAGGAATGCTGGCAGGCCCTCGGCTTGCCCGGTCTCGTCGGCGAGGCCGCCTGGCCGGAAGCAGAAACGGATTTGTTACGCGATGACAGCATTATCCTGCCGGTACAGATCAACGGCAAGAAGCGGGCCGAGGTGACCGTGGCGGCGGATGCCGATACGGTGGCGGTCGAGGCCGCTGCCCGCGGCTCGGAAGCCGTGGTCAGGGCGCTGGAAGGCCGGGCGATCCGCAAGATCATCGTGGTTCCGGGGAGAATCGTGAATGTCGTCGTCTGAAGCCGGAACCATCCGCCGTCGCGGCCGGCCGTTCGCGCTGGCCGCCGCGCTTACGCTGGCGGCGCTCGCCGGCGGCTGCTTCCGGCCGCTTTATGCCGACGCCACGGTGAGCAAGGTCGGCGACAATGTTCGCAACGCCATGCTCAGCATCGAGGTTCCCGAGATCAAGGGCCTCGTCGGCCACTATCTGCGCAATGAACTGGTCTTCGAGTTCGATGGCGGCGGCGCTCCGGACCTGCAGAAGAAGTTCCGCCTCGTCGCGAACACCACCGAGTCGCTCGAGGTGATCACCGTCGACTACGCCAATGGCCGCGCCGATTCGGCGATCCTCGTCGCCACGGCCGACTGGCAGTTGCTGCGCAACGGCTCCAACGAGGTCATCGCCTCCGGCCAGAGCGTGGTGCGCGCGCCCTATGAGCGCTCGACCCAGCGTTTCGCCAATCTGCGCGCTGCGCGTGACGCGCAGATCCGGGCCGCCAAGAATCTGGCTCAGCTGATCCGCGCCCGCGTCGCCGCCGACCTGACCGCCTGAGCCGGCGGCACCGCCGCCATGGCGACGATCAAGGCGCATGAGGCGGACCGGGCGCTGGCGCGGCCGGACCCCGCCTGGCGACTCTTCCTGTTCTACGGCCCCGATGCCGGGCTCGTCTCGGAGCGGGCGACGGCGCTCGCCCGCGCCAGCGTGGACGATGTCCAGGATGCCTTCCAGCTGGTCCGCATGAGCGGCGACGACATCGCCGGCGACCCGCTGAAGCTGGTCGACGAGGCGAATACCATCGGCCTGTTCGGCGGACGGCGGGCGATCCGTGTCTCGGTGACCTCCAAGCCCTTGCTCGCGGCCGTGGAGCCGCTGCTGGCGACGCCCTCCAGGGACGCCGTGGTCATCGTCGAGGCCGGCGATCTGCAACGCTCCAACCCGCTCCGGACCGCCTGCGAGAAGGCCCGAACCGCCCTCGCAGTCCCCTGCTATGGCGATGCCGCCCGCGATCTCGGCACGATCGTCGACGAGATGGTCCGTGCCTCCGGCAAGTCCATCGACCGGACGACGCGCGACTCCCTGGTCGGCCTGCTCGGCGGCGATCGCCAGACCTCCCGGCAGGAGATCGACAAGCTGATCCTCTATGCCGGCCAGGACTCCGCCGTCACGCTAGCCC
>JAEXUU010000649.1 GCA_023452965.1 Pseudomonadota bacterium
CAGCCGCACCGCGCCGCGCCGCCGGCGAGAAACCGCTCGCGTCCCCGGCCGTCCGGCTGAAGGCGCGCGAGGCCGGCGTCGATTTGCGCCAGGTCCAGGGCTCCGGCCCGGCCGGCCGCATCACCCATGAGGATATCGACGCCTTCATCCAGCACGGCCCCGAGGCCCCGGCCAAGGGCGGGCTCGTCGCCAGGACGGCGGTGACCGAGGTCAAGGTCGTGGGCTTGCGCCGTCGCATCGCCGAGAAGATGGCGCTGTCGAAGTCGCGCATCCCGCACATCACCATCGTCGAAGAAGTCGACGTCTCCGCCCTCGAAGACCTGCGCGCCGCGCTCAACAAGAAGCCGACGGCCGAGCGGCCGAAGCTGACCCTGCTGCCCTTCCTGATGCGGGCCATGGTCAAGGCGCTCGCCGAGCAGCCGGCGCTGAACGCGCTCTATGACGACGAAGCCGGGATCGTGCGCCAGCATGCCGGCATCGACATCGGCATCGCGACGCAGACGCCGTCGGGCCTGATCGTGCCGGTAGTCAAGCATGCCGAGGCGCGCGACCTCTGGGGCTGCGCCCTCGAATTGTCGCGCCTCGCCGAACGTGCCCGCGACGGCACCGCGACGCGTGACGAGCTCACCGGCTCGACCATCACCATCACCTCTCTCGGCGCGCTGGGCGGCATCGCCACCACGCCGGTGATCAACTATCCCGAGGTCGCGATCGTCGGCGTCAACAAGATGGTGGTGCGCCCGGTCTGGGACGGCGCCACTTTCGTGCCGCGCAAAATGATGAACCTCTCCTCCAGTTTCGATCACCGCGTCGTCGACGGCTGGGACGCCGCCGTCTTCGTGCAGCGCCTCAAGCAGTTGCTGGAAACCCCCGCGACGCTGTTCGTGGACCTGTGAGCGGCGGGAGCGAGCCATGACCGAAATCACCTGCAAGCTCCTCGTCATCGGCGCCGGCCCGGGCGGCTATGTCTGCGCCATCCGTGCCGGCCAGCTCGGCATCGACACCGTCATCGTCGAGAGCACCAAGCTCGGCGGTACCTGTCTCAATGTCGGCTGTATCCCCTCCAAGGCGATGATCCATGTCGCCGAGGAGTTCGAGAAGGCGGCCCATGCCGCCGCCGGCAAGACGCCTTTCGGCCTGACCGCCGCCGAGCCGAAGCTCGACCTGAAGCAGGCCGTCGCCTGGAAGGACGGCATCGTCCAGCGCCTCAACAACGGCGTCGCCGCGCTCCTGCGCAAGGCCAAGGTCAAGATCGTCCACGGTCAGGCACGCTTTCGCGACGGCAAGACCGTGGCGGTCGAGACCGAGACCGGCCCGAAGGTGATCAAGGCCGAGACCATCGTGATCGCGACCGGCTCGGTCCCGGTCGAGCTGCCCTTCCTGCCCTTCGGCGGCAACGTCATCTCCTCGACCGGCGCGCTGGCGCTGTCCGAATTGCCGAAGCGCCTCGTCGTGGTCGGCGGCGGCTATATCGGCCTCGAACTCGGCACCGCCTTCGCCAAGCTCGGCGCCAAGGTCACCGTGGTCGAAGCGCAGGACAAGATCCTGCCGCTCTACGATGCCGAACTGACCGCGCCAGTCGCCAAGAGTCTCTCGGCGCTCGGCGTCGAGGTCCTGACCAGCGCCAAGGCGCTCGGCCCGACCGCCAAGGGCGACGGCCTGCGCATCGAGACAGCCGACGGCAAGGAGCGCGAGCTCCAGGCCGACAAGATCCTGGTCACGGTCGGCCGTGCGCCTGCGACGGCTAAGCTCGGCCTCGACGAACTCGTGCTCGACATGGACGGTCGCTTCATCCGCATCGGCGAGCGCTGCGAGACCTCGATGCGCGGCATCTACGCCATCGGCGACGTCACCGGCGAGCCGATGCTGGCCCATCGCGCCATGGCGCAGGGCGAGATGGTCGCCGAGATCGTCGCCGGCGAGCCGCGGATCTGGGACAAGGCCTGCATCCCGGCGATCTGCTTCACCGATCCCGAGATCGTCTCGGCCGGCCTCTCGCCGGCGGAGGCCAAGGCCGCCGGCTTTGAGGTCAAGCTCGGCCAGTTCCCCTTCCAGGCCAATGGCCGCGCCATGACCCGCCATGGCGAGGCCGGTTTCGTGCGCGTCGTCGCCCGCGCGGACAACCATCTCGTCCTCGGCATCCAGGCCGTCGGACAAGGCGTCTCCGAGCTTTCCGCCGCCTTCGGCCTCGCCATCGAGATGGGCGCGAGGCTGGAGGACATCGCCGGCACGATCCACGCCCATCCGACCCTGGGCGAAGCCTTCCAGGAATCGGCGCTGAAGGCGCTCGGCCACGCCTTGCACATCTGAGGCGAACGCAGGCCGGGACACAACCCGGCGAGGGTTGACGTAGCGGCGCAGGCCGCTTCGACTGGCAGGACGGGCCGCGACGGGCCCGCCCTGACTGCCGGAGCCTGCCGCCGTGACCGAACCCTGCGATCTCGATGCCGTCACCGCCCGCCGCCTGATCGGCGAGAAGAAGCTCTCGGCCACCGAACTGCTCGAAAGCTGCCTCGCCCGGATCGACGCCGTCGATCCCGCCGTCAACGCCATGGTGGCGCGCGACGACGAGCGCGCCCGCGCCACGGCCAAGGCCGCCGATGCGGCAACCATGCGCGTCGACGCCCTGCCGGCCCTGCACGGCCTGCCGATCGGCATCAAGGACCTCGAAGACGTCGCCGGGCTGCGCACCACCTATGGCAGCCCGCTCTTCGCCGAGCATGTGCCCGCGAAGGACCAGCTGATCGTCGCATCCGTCCGCCAGGCCGGCGCAGTCATCGTCGGCAAGACCAACACGCCGGAATGGGGCGCCGGCGCCAACACCCGCAATGCCGTCTACGGCGTCACCGGCAACCCCTTCGACCCCTCGCGCTCGGCCGCCGGCTCCTCTGGCGGCTCGGGCGTCGCGCTCGCGACCAATATGGTGCCGATCGCCACCGGCTCGGACACCGGCGGCTCGCTGCGCAACCCGGCCGCCTTCAACGGCATCGTCGGCTTCCGCCCCTCGCCCGGGCTGGTGCCGAGCGACAAGCGGGCGCTCGGCTGGAATCCGCTCTCGGTGCTCGGCCCGATGGCACGCACCGTCCCCGATCTCTGCCTCCTGCTCTCGACCATGGTCGGCGACGACGCCTGCGATCCGCTGGCGACGACGATCCATGGCAGCACAGTCCGCCGGCCCGAGGATTTCGCCCGGCCGCAAGCCTGCGATCTCGCTTCGCTCAAGGTCGCGCTCACCCCGGATTTCGGCTTCGCCCCGACCGAGAAACACATTCGCGAGGTCTTCGCCGACAAGGTCGGCCGCTTCAGCAGCGTCTTCGCCCGCGCCGACGAGGCGACGCCGGATTGCGCCGGCACCGATGAGAGCTTCGAGGTGCTGCGCGCGGTCAACTTCCTCGCCGGGCAATATGAGCGGGTGCGCGACACGCCGGAAAAGGTCGGCCCCAATGTCCGCGCCAATGTCGAGGAGGGCCTGCGCTACGGCCCGCTCGACATCACCCGGGCGCTGAAGCAGCAGACCGTGATCTACAATGCCTGGCAGCGCTTCTTCACCGATTACGACGTCATCCTGTCGCCGGCGATGACGTTGTCGCCGCGCCCCTGGTCGGAGCTCTATCCCGCCGAGATCGACGGCAAGCCGACGCGGACCTACTTCCACTGGCTCGCCATGGCGTATGCGGTGACCATCGTCGGCCACCCCGCGATCTCGCTGCCTGTCGGGCTCGACCGCAACGGCATGCCCTTCGGCCTGCAGATCGTCGGCCCGCGCGGCGGCGACGCCAAGGTGCTTGCCGTTGCGGCAGCGCTCGAGTCACTCTTGGCGGGCGATCCGCTGACGGCCCGCCCGGTGCCGGACATCACCAGGCTGAAGGCCGCGCCGAAGCTCGCAGACAGCCCGAATTTTCTCGGCTTCGACTAGGAAGCATCAGCCTCGTCCCATTCCACAAAGAGCAGAAAGAACAAGTTTCATCGACTGTTAGACCAATCATAAAAGGGGAGAGACCATATGAAGCGCCGTCAGTTTCTGCAGGGTACGGCAGCCGCCGCCCTGTTCGCTCCAGCCATGACACGGCACGCATTCGCTCAAGCGGCGAACGCCACCGTGATGAAGATGGCGCCGCAGGCCAACCTCACCTCGCTCGACCCGATCTGGACGACGGCCACCGTCACCAACAACCATGGCTACTACGTTTTCGACACGCTCTATGGCGGCGATCTCGACCTGAAGCCGCAGCCGCAAATGGCCGAGAGCCACGAGATCTCGGCCGACGGCAAGGTCTGGAAGATCAAGCTGCGCGAGGGCCTCGCCTTCCATGACGGCCAGCCCGTGCGGCCGGCCGACTGCATCCAGAGCCTGAAGCGCTGGTGCCAGCGCGATCCCTATGGCCAACTCCTGATCAAGGCCGTCGAGGCCTGGGGCGCACCCGACGAGCGGACCATCGAGATCAAGCTGACCCGGCCCTTCCCGATGATGCTGGACTGCCTCGCCAAAGCCGATAACCCGCCCTTCATCATGCCCGAGCGCCTGGCGCAGACCGACGCCACCAAGCAGGTCACCGAGATGACCGGCTCCGGCCCCTACAAGTTCAGCGCCGCCGAGTACGTAACCGGCAGCCGCGTGGGCTACGAGAAGAACGAGGCCTACACGCCGCGCAGCGAGCCGCCGAGCCGCAATGCCGGCGGCAAGGTCGCGCATTTCAAGCGCATCGAATGGCCGATCCTGCCCGACCCCGCGACCGCCGCCGCCGCCCTGACCAAGGGCGAGATCGACTGGTGGGAGCGTCCGCTCGCCGATCTCCAGCCCCTGCTCGCCCGGAGCCCGGACGTCACCCGCGAGGTCATCGACAAGAACGGCCGCGGCTCGATCATGCGGCTGAACCATCTGCAGCC
>JAEXUU010000666.1 GCA_023452965.1 Pseudomonadota bacterium
ACCAGGAGGACGCAGGAGATGATGAAGAAGGGCAGCGTCACCAGGAACATCTTGCCGGGCTTGGCCCCCGTCACCGCGGCGGCGACGAAGAAGCAGAGGCCGACCGGCGGTGAGAGCAGGCCGAGCACGAGATTGATCACCACGACCACGCCGAAATGGCGGGGGTCGATGGCGTAGACCTCGGTCGCGATCGGCAGGAGGATCGGCACCGTCATGATCAGGCCGGGGATGCCGTCGATCACCGTGCCGATGACCAGCAGGATGACGTTGACCAGCAGCATGAAGGTCACCGGATCCTTGGCGATCGCCTGGATCGAGGCGGCGACGCTCTGCGGGACCTTGCCGTAAACCAGCACCCAGGAGAACACGGCGGCGGCGGCGACGAGGAAGAGCACGATCGCGGAATAGACGCCGGCGCGCAGCATCATCTGCGGCAGCTGGTCGAAACTGAGTTGCCTGGTCCAGTAGCGGCCGATCAGCAGCGCCGCGACCGAGCCGACCGCCGCAGCCTCCGTCGCATTGGCGAAGCCACCGAGGATCGAGCCGACGATGACGATCGGGATCAGCAAGGTCGGGGCGGAGTTCAGCACGATCTTCGTGCGCTCGCGCAGGGTCAGCTTGTCGCCGGCCGGGTAGTTGTAGACGAAGCCCATGCCGGCGATGATCAGGAAGAACAGGACGGTCAGCAGCACGCCCGGCACGATGCCGGACATCAGCATGTCGCTCACCGCGACCTGCGCCAGAACAGCGTAGACGACGAACATCACCGAGGGCGGGATGATTGGGCCGAGCATGCCGCCATAGGCGGTGAGGCCGGCGGCGAAGTCCTTGTCGTAGCCCTTGCGCTCCATTTCCGGGACCATGACCTGCGCCATGATCGCGACCTGGGCCGTCGCCGAGCCGAGGATCGAGGCGACGAACATGTTGGCGAGGATGTTGACATAAGCCAGCCCGCCCTTGAGCGAGCCGACGAAGGCCATTGCGAGGTCGACGATGCGCCGGGTGATGCCGCCGCCATTCATGATCTCGCCGATCAGGATGAAGAGCGGGATCGCGATCAGCCCGTAGCTGTCGACGCCGCCGAACATCTGCAGCGGGTAGTTCGGCAGGAGCTGCATGCTGCCGGTGGCGGCGATGAAGATCAGCGCGCCCAAGCAGAGGCAGAGCGCGATCGGCACGCCCGCCAGCATGATCCCGAAGAAGGCTCCGATCGTGAGTGCCATCAGTTCACCACCCCGTCTGCATTGGCGGCGAAGCCGGGCAGCTTCTGCTTCGCGACGAGGCCGAGATCCTCGAAGAGATTGGCGAGCGCATGCAGGCTCATCGAGAGCGCGAAGAGCGGCATGATCAGGTAGATCACCCAGGTCGGCCAGTTCAGCGTCTGGGTCCGCTCGGTGTAGATGAAGTTGAAGGACTGGCCTGCGTATTCCTTGGCATCGAAGCCCGCCTGCGCGATGCCGACCGGATCGAGCCAGAGCCAGCACATCACCAGAAGCCCGATGCCGAACAGCAGCACGCCGAGCGTCGCGACCACCCGGAAGATCGCGGCGCCGCGCTCGGAGAAGCGTTCGGTCAGCATGGTCACCGCGAAATCGAGCCGCATGCGGGTCATCGCCGAGGCGCCGATGAAGGTCAGCCAGACGACGCTGTAGACGGCCGATTCGTCGATCCAATAGATCGGATGCCCGGCATAGCGGGTCACGACGTTGAGCAGGATCAGGGCCGAGAGCAGGAACATCAGCCCCTGGATCGCCTTGTGCTCGAGCCGTAGCCAGCGCCCTGAGAGCGCAACCACCACCTCCGGAACAGCCATCGCACGGCTTTTCGCCGCCATCGCCTGGTTGGTCATTTTTGTGTCCCCTTGCGAGATTTGTAGATTGTATAAAATCTACATGTCAATGGCTTTTCGCCACACGGCCCGCTAGGATGTCCCGGCCATGTCAACCACTCTGAAGCACCGGACGCTGTCCTCGGCGATCGTCGACCAGCTCCGCCAGGCCATCCTCGACGGCACCTATCCGGCCGGCTCGCAATTGCGGCAGGACGCGCTGGCGCAAGCCTATGCGGTCAGCCGCATCCCGGTGCGCGAGGCGCTGTTCCAGCTCGAGGCGGAAGGTTTCGTGAAGATCGTGCCGCACAAGGGCGCGATCGTCTCAGGACTTTCGCTGGACGAGATCAACGACGTCTTCGAGCTGCGCAAACTGCTCGAGCCGCGGTTATTGGCGAGTTCGATACCGGCGATGACGGCGGCCGATTTCGAGGCGGTGGCGGGTATGGAGGCCGCCTTCGAAGCGGCAATGTCGGCAGGAGACATCAGCCGCTGGGGCCTGCTCAACGCGGATTTCCACATGGCGCTCTATGCCCGCGCGACGCAGCCACGCACGCTCTCGATCGTCTCGGGGCTGCTTCAGACGAGCGACCGCTATACGCGGCTGCAGCTCCAGCGCGGCTCCTCGATCGAGCGGGCGCAGGCCGAGCACAACGAGCTGATCCAGCTCTGCCGCGGCGGGGAGCTCGGCGAGGCCGAGCGCCTGCTGGTCGACCATATCGAGCTGGTCCGGCGCGATCTGGTGGAGTTTCTGGAGGTCGGTGGGAAGGGGTAGGCGGAAGACACATCCGCTGGTGAACCCCTCTCCTGGAAGAGACCTTTGCATAACCTATTCGGCTGTGATTCCGTTTGGATTGAGCGGGAGATCAGCGATGCATCGGGTGTCTGGGCAGCGGAGTTTTCTGGACGCACAGATCGAGGCGGAGGGGCTTGGCCGCAATGCGGAGCTTGAGGCGATCGACGCGGCGATCGAGTAGAGCGAGCTGTCAGCTGTGGTCGCCGGGCTTTACAGTTCAGGCGAAGGACGGCCGAGCTATCCGCCGCTGGTGTTGGTGAAGGCGCTGCTGATCCAGCAATGGTACGGGCTGTCCGATCCGAGGCTTGAGTTCCTGCTGCGGGATTCGCTGTCGCTGAGGCGCTTCGTCGGACTGGCCGCGAGCGAGGGCACGCCCGACCATTCGACGGTGAGCCGGTTTCGCAGCGCGCTGCGCGCGGCCGGGCTGGACGAGGCGCTGTTTGCGGCGCTGAACCGCCAGCTCGCCGCGCGCGGCCTGATGGTGAAGGCCGGCACGATCCTCGACGCGACGCTGGTCGCGGCGGCGGTGGCCCGGCCTCGCAAGGAGGCGAGCGGAGCCAAGCACCCGGGCGAGCCCGACGCCGACTGGACGCGCAAGAACGGCCGTTCGCATTTCGGCTACAAGGCCCATATCGGCGTAGACCAGGGCTCTGGCCTGATCCGCAAAGCTGAGCTGACGCCGGCCAAGGTCGCCGAGAGCCTGGTCGCCGAGGCGCTGATCTGCGGCGACGAGGCCGCCGTCTACGCCGACAAGGCCTATGAGCACAAAGGCAGGCGCACGCGGCTGAAGGCTGCCCGGATCAAGGACCGGATCATGCACCGCAGTCACAAGAACCAGGCTGCGCTGCCGCCCTGGCAGACCCGCCGCAACCGCCTGATCGCGCCGATCCGCGCCGGTGTCGAGCGTGTCTTCGCGGTCTGGAAGCGATGCTGGGGCTATGACCGCGTCCGTTACATCGGCCTTGAGCGCAACCAGACACACCTCGCCCTGATCTGCATCGCCTACAACGTCAAGAGGGCCGCCAAACTCGCCGTCTGACGCCAAAGCCCAGACCGTGAAGCCTTATCCAGGCACCGCAGCTGCCCAACTCCTCGGCCAATCTCGATGCAGGCACAGAAAACCACCGGTTACGCAAAGGTCTCTGGAAGGAGAGGGGTAGGGG
>JAEXUU010000669.1 GCA_023452965.1 Pseudomonadota bacterium
CTGCGACACGATGAAGAAGGCCTGGAGCAGGCTCGACGCGAACAAGGTCCCCTATGCCTTCCACGATTACCGTGTCTCCGGCATCGACAAGACGAGCCTCGAGGCCTGGTGCCGCGAGCTCGGCTGGGAAAAGGTGCTCAACAAGGCCAGCACCACCTTCCGGGCCCTGCCCGAGGTGGAGAAGCAGGGGCTCGACGCCGGGAAGGCCGTCGCCCTGATGCTTGCACAGCCGACCATGATCAAGCGTCCGGTGCTCGATCTCGGCGAACGTCGCCTGCTCGGCTTCAAGCCGGACGCCTACGCGGCGGCTTTCGCCACCAAGGCCTGAGGCTGCAAGCCGTTCGGCGGCGCCGGAACGTCCGGTCGGCGTCGGCTGCACTTCCTTCGCCGGCCCGGCTGGGCTAGGCCGGCGAAATGACAACCGATTTCAGCTTCCATCTGCTCGGCCGCGACGGTGCGGCGCGCACCGGCGAGGTCCGGATGCCGCGCGGCGTGATCCGCACCCCCGCCTTCATGCCGGTCGGCACGGCCGCGACCGTCAAGGGCATGTATCCGGAGCAGGTCAAGGCGCTCGGCGCCGATGTTGTGCTCGGCAACACCTACCATCTGATGCTGCGACCGGGTGCGGAGCGCGTTGCCAAGCTCGGCGGCCTGCACAAGTTCATGAACTGGCCGCATCCGATCCTGACCGATTCCGGCGGGTTCCAGGTGATGTCGCTCGCCAATCTGCGCAAGCTGACCGAGGAGGGAGTGACCTTCCGCTCCCATATCGACGGCTCCAAGCATGTGCTGACGCCGGAGCGCTCGGTCGAGATCCAGAACCTGCTCGGTTCCGACATCGTGATGCAGCTCGACGAATGCGTCGCCCTGCCTTGCGAGCACAAGGTCGCCGAGAAGGCGATGCGGCTTTCGCTGCGCTGGGCCGAGCGCTGCAAGGCGGCCTTCGGCACGCAGCCGGGCAGGGCCCTGTTCGGGATCGTCCAGGGCGGCGACGTGCCCGCTCTGCGCGTCGAGAGCGCCCGCGAGCTCGCGGCCATGGACCTCAAGGGCTACGCCATCGGCGGGCTCGCGGTCGGCGAGCCGCAGGAGGTGATGCTGGCGATGATCGAGACGGTCGAGCCGCATATGCCGCAGGAGAAGCCGCGCTATCTGATGGGCGTCGGCACGCCAGACGACATCGTCGAGGCGGTTCGCCGCGGCGTCGACATGTTCGATTGCGTGATGCCGACCCGGGCCGGGCGCCATGGCCAGATCTTCACCCGCTTCGGCCGAATGAACCTGAAGAACGCCAAGCATGCCGAGGACACGAGGCCGATCGATCCGCAATCGAGCTGCCCGGCGGCGAACACCTATTCGCGCGCCTATCTCCATCACCTCGTCAAGGCCGAGGAAATGCTCGGCAAGATGCTGCTGACCTGGATCAACCTCGCCTATTACCAGGATCTGATGGCGGGGCTGCGCGCCGCGATCGCGGCTGGGCGTCTCGACGATTTCATCGCCGAGACCAAGCAGGGCTGGGAGCGGGGCGAGCCGGCGTGATCGAGCCCTGGCTCGGCCTGCTGCTCATGAAGATGGCGGTCGCGGCCGCCATCGTCGTCAGCTGTTCGCTGCTGGCCGAGCGGTCGGGGCCGCTGCTCGCGGCGATGATCGCGACGCTGCCGATCTCGGCCGGGCCGGTCTATGTCTTCCTGGCGCTCGATCACGATGCGGCGTTCATCGCCGGCAGCGTGCTCGGCAGCATGAATTCCAATCTCGCCAATGCCGGGCTGTCGCTGGTGTATGTCCTGCTGGCGCAGCGCTTCGGCACGGTCATCTGCCTCGCGGCGGCCTTGCTGACCTGGCTGCTGATCGTCAGCGCCCTGCAGAGGCTGGCATGGCCGTTCGTCGTCGCATTGGCGGTGACGCCGATCGTCTTCCTGACCTTGCACCGTATCGTTCGCCCGTACCTTGCGGCGCGTCCGGCGATCACGCCGCGGCGGCCCTGGTATGCGATCCCCTTGCGCGCCGCTGCGGTCGCGATGCTGGCGGGAACGGTCACCACCATCAGCGCCCGCGTCGGTCCGGCCTGGTCGGGCGTTCTGGCGACCTTTCCGATCGTTCTGTCGAGCCTGATCGCGATCCTGCAGCCGCGCATCGGCGGGCCGGCCAGCGCCGCGGTGATCGCCAACGGCGTGCTCGGCCTGCTCGGCTTCGGCTTCGCGCTCGCGCTGGTCCATGTCACGGCGGTGCCGCTCGGTTCCTGGGCGGCGCTGGGCCTCGGCCTGCTCGTCTGTATCCTGTGGAATCTCGGCCTGATGGCGCTGGCGCGCATTTCGGCCGGCCGGAAGCGGCCGAACGGATAGAGCTCGCGCGGGCTCCGGGCGAATGCCCTAGCGCGCCGGGCGCCGCCAGGAGGCGATGAACAACCCGCCGATGATCATGGCGATGCCGCCGATCTGGAGGCCGCTCGGGATCTCGCCGAGCATGGGAATGGCGAGCAGCGTGCCGACGACGGGGATCATCGGCGGGAAGCGCCCGGCGACCGAGGGACCGAGCACCGGCGTCGACCAGCTCCAGATCCACAGCCCGACGATGACGTTGAGCACGCCCTGATTGATCGCGTGCGCCAGCAGCACCCACCAGGGGGCAACGTCGAAGCCGCGGAAATAGAAGGCGAAGTAGATCGGCAGATACGCCATCGACAGCACCGACACGACCGCGGTCGCCTTCCGCGCATCGACGCGCCAGAGCTGGATCAGCAGGGGATAGCCGCCCCAGATCAGTCCGACCCCGAGGAAGCAGAGATCGCCGAAGACGATGCCCGGATTGGCATAGGCGGTGCCGGCGATGCCGAGGCAGGCGAGGCCGATCAGCACGGCCGCGACGCCGAGCACGAGCTGCCTGGTCAGCACCGCGCCGAACAGCACGACGCTGCCCACGATTCCGATCACCGTGACGGTGCCGGGGCCGATCACCGCACCATGCGCCGCCGGGGCATAGGTCAGTCCGGTCATGAGCAGGAAGCTCATGGGGAAGCCGCTCATCACCGCCAGGACGAGGCCGCGGCCCCAGCCGAGCCCGGCGCAATCGCGCAGTCCCCCAGCCATCATGAAGCTGGGCAGCAACAGGAAGCCGGCGGTCACGAAGCGCAGCGCCAGCATGTCGTGCGAGGAGAGGCCGTTCAGCACCGCATGGCGGCTGACGACGAAATTGGCCCCGAAGATCAGCATGGCGAAGGCCATGCCGACAAAGGCGAGCTTGCGACGCCGGCGCAAACGCTCGTCCGAAAGGGGCACGGTCTGATGCATGCTCCGGCTTAGCGCCGGAGCATGGTCTTCGTTAGTGGGTTTGCCGCATGGGCCGTGCGCGCCGCTGGCGCTGCAGCGCACAAGAAACCGTCAGGCGAGCGCCTTCAGGGCGGAACGACCGGCATAGATCGCCTGGTCGCCGAGCTCCTCCTCGATGCGCAGGAGCTGGTTGTACTTCGCGGTCTGGTCGGAGCGGGCGAGCGAGCCGGTCTTGATCTGCCCGCAATTCGTCGCGACCGAGAGGTCGGCGATGGTGGAATCCTCGGTCTCGCCCGAGCGATGCGACATCACGGCGGTGTAGCCGGCGCGCTGGGCCATCTCGACGGCGGCCAGCGTCTCGGTCAGCGTGCCGATCTGGTTGACCTTGACCAGGATCGAGTTGGCGGTCTTCGTCTTGATGCCCTGCGACAGGCGGGTGACGTTGGTGACGAAGAGATCGTCGCCGACGAGCTGGCACTTGGAGCCGACGAGGTCGGTCAGCGCCTTCCAGCCCTCCCAATCATCCTCGGCCATGCCGTCCTCGATCGAGACGATCGGATAGCTGCCGACGAGCTTGGCGAGGTACTTGGCCTGCGCCTTCGGGTCGCGGGTTTTGCGTTCACCCGCATAGACATAGGCGCCGTCCTTGAAGAACTCGGTCGCGGCGCAGTCGAGCGCCAGCGCGATGTCCTCGCCCGGCTTGTAGCCGGCCTTCTCGACCGCCTGCATGACGAAGTCGAGCGCCGCTTCCGCCGACTTGATGTTCGGCGCGAAGCCGCCCTCGTCGCCGACATTGGTGTTGTGGCCGGCGTCGTGCAGCGCCTTCTTCAGCGTGTGGAAGATCTCCGCGCCCATGCGCAGGCCTTCGGCGAAGGAGGCGGCGCCGATCGGCATCACCATGAATTCCTGGAAGTCGATTGGGTTGTCGGCATGGGCGCCGCCATTGACGATGTTCATCATCGGTACGGGCAGGACGCGGGCCTGCGTGCCGCCGACATAGCGGTAGAGCGGCAGGCCGGAGGCGGCGGCGGCGGCCTTGGCGACGGCGAGCGAGACGCCGAGGATCGCATTGGCGCCGAGCTTGCTCTTGTTGGGCGTGCCGTCGAGATCGATCATCGCCTCGTCAATGGCGACCTGGTCCTCGGCGTCCATGGCGACGAGCGCTTCGGCGATGGTGATGTTGACGGCCTCGACCGCCTTCTGCACGCCCTTGCCGAGATAGCGGCTCTTGTCGCCGTCGCGCAGCTCGACCGCCTCATGCGCGCCGGTCGAGGCGCCCGACGGGACGGCGGCGCGGCCCATCGAGCCGTCCTCGAGGATGACGTCGACCTCGACCGTCGGGTTGCCGCGGGAATCGAGGATCTGGCGGCCGATGATGTCGATGATCGCGGTCATGGCTGGCTCCGGAGAAGAGGCGGGAACGGATGGATGCCGCGCTTCTAGACATAAGGAGCGGCGACGGGAAGGGGCGGTGGCGTTTGCGGAGTGTCGGCGATACAAGCCGCGCTTGAAAAGAACCGGACGCCGCTTGCCGGCGCTGTCACTGAAACATCCCCGATCCCTAGCGGTGCGCTCTTTCGAGCGTTCCTCGGGATGCGGGATGGATGTCGATTGGAGCGACCATGACCCTCGATGCCTCGACCCTGCAGCTCGGCCAGGCGAGCGCCCTGCCGCAATCGCCGGAGGAAGCCCGCCTCGACCGCGTGCCGAACCCGCATGCCGGCACGGACTATCTCGCCCGCTTCACCTGCCCGGAGTTCACCTCGATCTGCCCGGTCACCGGCCAGCCCGATTTCGGCATCCTGGTGATCGACTATCTGCCGGGCGACTGGCTGGTCGAGTCGAAGTCGCTGAAGCTCTATCTCGGCGCCTTCCGCAACCACGGCGCCTTCCACGAGGACTGCACAGTCAACATCGGCAAGACGCTGGTCGAGCTGCTGCAGCCGAAATGGTTCCGGATCGGCGGCTACTGGTATCCGCGCGGCGGCATCCCGATTGACGTGTTTTTCCAGACCGGCGAGCCGCCCAAGGGCCTGTGGCTGCCCGACCAGGGCGTGGCGCCCTATCGCGGACGCTGAACCGTCGTCCTTCCGGGCCTTTCGACATGCGAAGGTCCGGAGGGAGGTCGTCGTTCTCAGGTCCTGCTGCCTCCGAGACGCAGGGCCCGCGGCACCAGGAGGCCGAGCAGTCCGACCGCCACGGCGAAGGACAGGATCGCGCCGCTGGTGCCGAACAGGTGCAGGGCCGTGCCCATCAGCAGCGGCCCGAGCGCATGCCCGCAGAACAGCGCGCAGGCGAACAGCGCCACCGCCGAGCCGCGA
This sequence comes from Pseudomonadota bacterium, assembly GCA_023452965.1. Next base: position 5,588 of record JAEXUU010000669.1, read on the forward strand.
GCGCTCGGCGCGAGCTCGGTTGCCAGCGCCTGGAAGGTGCCGTGCATCAGGAAGAAGCCGAAGCCGCTCAGCGTGAAGATCGCGATCGCGCTCCACCAGGGCAGCATCGGCAGTGCGAACAGGCAGTAGGCCAGCGCCATCAGGGCGCCGCCGGCCGTGGTCATCCGCGCCGGACCGAGCCGCTCGACCAGCACCCGTGTCAGGATGCCATAGACGATGCCGCCGAGGCCGGTGCCGGCGATGACGATGCCGGCCTGCGATGGGCCGACCCCGGCCCGCTCGTGCAGGATCGCCGCGACATAGGGGGGCATGCCGAAGACCAGCGCGCCCTCGATGATGACGAGGCCGTAGAGCACCTTGGTCTGCGGGTTGGCGAAGACGGTGGCGTAGCGCACCAGTGCGCCTGAAAAGCTCAGCTTCGGGCGCTGCGCGTCCGGCCGCGGCTTCAGCACGATCATCACGAGGACGCCGGCGATGGCGGCGAGCGCGCCGGCGACCAGGAAGACGCCGCGCCAGCCGATATGCGCGGCGATCAGGCCGGAGCAGGCCGCCCCCGCCATCTGGCCGACGATCATCAGGACGAGGAAGCGCCCGAGCTGGACCTGGCGCTCCGCCATCGGGGCCCGATCGCCGATCGCTGCCATCGCTGCGGGAATCACGCCGCCGGCGACGATTCCGGCTGCGGTGCGGACCAGCATGAGCGTGTCGAACGAGCCGGCGAAGGCGGCTGCGGAGGAGAGCAGCGCGAGCACGAGCAGACAGGTCGAGATCGTCCGCAGCTTGCCGAGCGAATCCGCCACCGGCCCGAGGAAGGGCTGGCCGACGGCGTAGGCGAAGGAGAAGGCGGTCGCGATCGCGGCGACCTGCGGGATGCTGCGCGTGAATTCGCTCGCCAGCGTCGGAACCAGCGGATCGAGGATCCGCATGGTGAAAGTCGAGGCGAAGCCGCAAGCACCGAGGACGAGGATCAGCGCCTTGAGCGAGCCGGGGGCGGGCCGCGGCTGCGCCGCCTCAGCCATGGGCTGGCGCTGCCTGCGCGAGGCGCTTGGCGACGCGGTCGAACTCCTGCAGCTGACTGATCAGAGCCGGGAACTCGCGCAGCGGTACCATGTTGGGGCCGTCGGACGGCGCCTTGTCCGGGTCGGGATGGGTCTCGATGAAGACGCCGGCGACGCCGACCGCCACCGCCGCGCGGGCCAGAACCGGCACGAATTCGCGTTGCCCGCCGGTCGAGGCGCCCTTGCCGCCGGGCTGCTGCACAGAATGGGTGGCGTCGAAGATCACCGGCGCGCCGATCTCCGCCATGATCGGCAGGCTGCGCATGTCGGTGACCAGCGTGTTGTAGCCGAAGGAGGCGCCGCGCTCGGTCAGCATCACGTTCGGATTGCCGCTCTCCGTCACCTTGGCGGCGACGTTGACCATGTCCCAGGGCGCCAGGAACTGGCCCTTCTTGACGTTGACGATCTTGCCGGTCGCAGCGGCCGCGACGAGCAGGTCGGTCTGGCGGCAGAGGAAGGCGGGGATCTGCAGGACGTCGACGACTTCGGCGACGGCTGCGCATTGGCCGGCCTCGTGCACATCGGTCAGCACCGGCAGGCCGGTGCGCTCGCGGATCTCGGCGAAGACGGGCAGGGCGGCCTGCAGCCCCATGCCGCGCTGGCCCTTGACGCTGGTGCGGTTGGCCTTGTCGAAGGAGGTCTTGAAGACGAGGCCGATACCGAGCTTCTCGGAGGTTTCCTTCAGCGCCAGCGCGACTTCCAGCGCATGCTCGCGGCTTTCCATCTGGCAGGGGCCGGCGATCAGGGCGAGCGGCAGGGCGTTGCCGAAGCGGACCGGCTGGGCGAGATCGGCGCCGGCGGTGACGATGGCGTTGGCGCTCATGGCAATCTGATCCTGCTGTCGGACGGGCCGATGGCCCTCGCGCCGGGCAGGGGATCGATCGGTCTGCCGCGGTCCGCGGTGCCACCCCTCCGACGCGCCCCGGCTCTAGGGCCTCGGCAGGTCGCAGGTCAAGCTGGCGCGGTCCGCGCGGCGCTCACGACAGCGCCAGATAGGCGGCCACCAGCAGCATGCAGACGCCGAAGACGATGCCCTCGACCCGGAGCGCGCCTGGCGAACGGAAGCGCCCGAGAATCACCTTGCCGCCATAGATCCAGGGAAGGTGGCAGACGATGCCGACCAACAGGAAGGCCAGGGTGAACTGCCCCACCTGGGCCGCGGTCGAGCCGGCGGGATCGAGAAACTGCGAGAACATCACCGCGATCGTCGAATGGATCTTCGGGTTGAGGACAACCGCCAGGAAACCGTCGGCGAAGCTCAGCCTTGCCGGGTTCGCAGCTTCCGGTTCGGCCACCGGTACCGAACTGCGGATGAAGCTCCAGCCGAGATAGACGAGGTAGACGATGCCGCCCCATCTCAGCGCGAACTCGAACTCCGGGTGGCCCTGCAATGCCCGCCCGAGCCCAAAGCCGTAGAGAAGGCATAGGGC
>JAEXUU010000390.1 GCA_023452965.1 Pseudomonadota bacterium
AAGGGTTCAGGCATGGATCCCGGATCTCCGCTTCGCTTCGTCCGGGACGACGGCGCAGAAGGTGGAAGGGTCAGTGCAGACATGATGTCCGCACTCACCGAGGGCCCCGCCGACTTCACCGTCCCGCTCGCCGCCTACCGCGCCTGGCTCGCCACCATTCCGGCGACCGCCCGCGACGCTCTTCTCGCCAGCCATGGTCGGCCAGAAGCCGATGCAGCCTGCGACGGCGAGGCCTTCCGTTTCCGGATCGTCCGCTTCGGCAAGCTTTCCATTGCGCTGCAGCCGGCCCGCGACGCGACGCCCGACCGCAAGGCGCGCTATCACGATCCCGACGCGCCGCCGGGCCACGCCTATCTCGCCTTCTATTTCGGCCTGCGCGAGATCGAACGGGCCGACGCCCTGATCCATCTCGGCACCCATGGCACCACCGAATGGCTGCCGGGCAAGGCCGTGGCGCTTTCGGCTTCCTGCTGGCCGCGCCTCGCCATCGGTGCCCTGCCGGTGATCTATCCCTATGTGGTCGACGACCCCGGCGAGGCGGCCCCCGCCAAGCGCCGGCTCTCGGCCCTGACGCTCGGACACCTCCCCCCGCCGCTTGCCGCTAGCGAGGCTGCCGGCGATGCGGCCCTGCTCCGCGATCTCGTCGAGGAATATGCGCAAGCGCAGGTGCTCGATCCGCGCCGGGCCGATATCGTGGCGCGCGAGATCGTCGACCGTGCACAGGCGAGCGGCCTCGCCGCAGCCTGCGGCGTCACGCCGGACCAGGACATGCCGAGCGCGCTCGCGTCGCTCGACGCGCATCTCTGCGATCTCGCCGAGATGCAGTTCCGCGACGGGCTGCACGTCTTCGGCAGCTCGAAGGTCGATCCAGTCTCCGCGGCGAACGAGCGTCGCAACCTGCTGCGGGCGCTCGATGCCCGGTTCGTACCGCCCGGTCCGGCCGGAGCACCGCAGCGCGGCCGGCCGGACGTGCTGCCGACCGGGCGCAACCTCTCGACGCTCGATCCGCGCGCCGTGCCGACGCGCGCCGCCGCCAGACTGGGGGGGCTCGCGGCCGAGGCCGTAATCGCCCGTCATCTGCAGGAGCAGGGCGATTATCCGCGCCGCATCGTCATGGATCTCTGGGCCTCGCCCACCCTGCGCTCAGGCGGCGAGGACATTGCGCACGCGCTGCATCTTATGGGTGTCGCGCCGATCTGGGACCATGGCTCGACGCGGGTCACCGGCTTTGCGATCACGCCGCAAGCCAAGCTCGCGCAACCCCGGCTCGACGTGACGATCCGCATCTCCGGCGCTTTCCGCGACACGTTTCCGGCGCAGATCGCCCTGCTCGACGCGGCCGCCAGGTCCGTCGCGGCGCTCGACGAGCCGGACGAATGGAACGAGCCGGCCGCCGCCCGCCGGCGCGGCGAGACCGGCACACGGATCTACGGCGCGGCGCCCGGCCGCTACGGCGCCGCCATGGCAGACCGGGCGCTCGACGGCGACTGGCGCTCGCGCGACGAACTCGGCGCGGCCTACCTCGCCGCCAGCGGCCATGCCTATGGCGGGGTGGAGGGAACCGGGCGGGCCGATGCCGGCTTCGCCGCGCGGGTCGCAGGCGCCGACGCTTTCATCCATGCCAGCGACACCGCCGGGCGCGACATTCTGGAAGCGACGAGCGCGGCCGATGTCATCGGCGGCTTCGTCGCGGCGATGCAGGCTCTGGGCGGAAACGCCGCGACCTACAGCCTCGACACCTCCGATCCGCAGGCACCAAAGGCGCGGACGCTCGCCGAGGATGTCTCGCGCATCGTCCATGGCAGGCTCTGCCATCCCCGCTGGATCGAAAGCCATCTCGCCCATGGCTGGCGTGGTGCGGCCGAACTCGCCGAGGCGGTCGACGCACTCTTCGTCTACGCGGCGAGCACCGACGCCGTCTCCGACGCCCTGTTCGATGCGGTGTTCCAGGCCTATTGCGGCGATCCGGCCGTCTGGCGAGCGCTGGAGGAGGCCAATGCGCCGGCCGGCGCCTCGATCCGCTCGCGCCTTGCGGAGGCTCAGGCGCGCGGACTCTGGCGCAGCCGACTGAATTCCGCGGCGCTGCTCGCCGCCGAGCGGGAGGCTGCGGAATGAGCCTGCCCACTCCCGAAACGATGCGGCGCGGCTGGTGCCCCGGCACCTTGCGGCCGATGCAGACCGGCGATGGCTGGCTGGTGCGGCTCCACCCGCCGCGCGGAACGCTTGCCCCGGCGCAGCTGGCCTTCGTCAGCGAATTGGCGATCCGCCATGGCAACGGCCAGATCGAGATTTCGAGTCGCGGCAACCTCCAGCTGCGCGGCGTGCGCGAAGGATCGCATCCGGTTCTGGTCGCGGAACTGCTCGAAGCCGGACTGGTCGATGAGGCGACAGGGGACGGGCCGCACCGGCTGGTGCTGGCTTCGCCGCTCGCCGACCGTGAAGCGGGCGAACTGCTCGACGCGGCCGCCCTCGCGGCAGCCGTCGAAGCCGCGGGCCGGCGCATCGCCGGGCTACCGGCGAAATTCTCGATCGTGGTCGATGGCGGCGGCGCTCTCGCGCTTGACGGTTTCGCAGCCGATTTGCGTTTGCGCGCCGTCGCGGCAGAGGCCGTCGCCTTCGGACTGCCGGGCGGGCTCTGGTTCGGGCCGGTCGATCCAACGAGCGCACCAGCGATCGCCGCAATGCTTCTCGCCGGCTTCGCTGCCGATGAGCGTGTACGACGCGGCGAGGTCCGGCGCATGCGCGAGATCGACGAGAGGGCGCTGATCGCCCTTTTCGCTGCTTGCGGGCTTTCGGCCATGTCGACGCCGGCGATCCGCCCGCCTCCCGCCCCGGTCGGGATCATGGCCGAGCGGGACGGCCGCTTCGCAGTTCTCGCCGCCCTGCCTTTCGGCCGCAGCGACGCCGCGGGCCTGGCGCGCCTCTCGGAACTCGCCGAGCGTTTCGCTGTCGAAGAGATCCGGCTTTCGCCTTGGCGGGGCCTCGGCCTCTGCGGACTTTCGCGCGCTGCCGCCGGGGAGCTCGCCGACGCCCTGGCGAAGGAAGGTCTGGTGCTCTCGCCGCGCGACCCACGCCTGCCTGTTTCAGCCTGCGCCGGCGCGCCGGCCTGCGACCGAGCGGCAGCAGCGACGCTCGCCCATGCCGGGGCCTTGTCGGAGATCCTGGCGCCCCTGCTGACGGACGGGCTGACGCTTCATGTCTCGGGTTGTGCCAAATCCTGTGCCCGCCAGGGCGCCGCCGATCTCACACTCCTGGCCGGCGTGGCCGGCTACGACGTCATCCTCGCCGGCGGCACCCGCGACCGGCCGATCGCACATCTGACGCTGCCGGAACTTGTGCGCCGGCTCGAACCGGGTCAGGACATCCGCGCGCGGCTCGAAACCGCCGCGCGCCATCGGGAATGAGAGTTTGAACACGCGTCACGCCTATCTCCGCGACGGAGCCGCGATCTACGAGCGCTCCTTCGCCATCATCAGGGCCGAATCCGATCTGTCGGGCTTTTCCGGCACCGCCGAACGCGTCGTGGTGCGGATGATCCATGCCTGCGGCATGACCGACCTGCCGAAGGACGTGGCGATGTCGCCGGACTTTGCAGCGACGGCGGAAGCTGCACTCGCCAAGGGCGCGCCGAT
>JAEXUU010000805.1 GCA_023452965.1 Pseudomonadota bacterium
CGCCATAGAGATTGCGCTTCCTCACCTCCAGCGGGTCGAGCCCGGTGGCGTAGGCGACCTCCTCGATGAAGCGCTCGGCCCCGACCATGCCCTGCGGTCCGCCGAAGCCGCGAAAGGCGGTGTTCGAGACGGTGTGCGTGCGCAGCGGTTCGGAGCGCGCGCGCACCGCCGGGTAGAAATAGCAATTGTCCATGTGGAACAAAGCGCGGTCGGTGACCGGGCCGGAAAGGTCGGCGTTCCAGCCGCAGCGCGCCGCATAGACGGCATCGACCGCATGGATGCGCCCGTCATCGTCGAAGCCGATCTCGTAGTCGACGACGAAGTCGTGGCGCTTGCCGGTGATCACCATGTCGTCGTCGCGATCGGGCCGGAGCTTCACCGGCCGCTTCAGCTTGCGCGCGCCGAGCGCCGCGACACAGGCGAAGAGATTGGCCTGCGTTTCCTTGCCGCCGAAGCCGCCACCCATGCGCCGGACCTCGATCGTCACCGCATGGGCGCCTATGCCGAGCACGGAGGCGACCATGTGCTGGACCTCGCTCGGATGCTGGGTCGAGGAGTGCACCAGCATGTCGCCATCCTCGCCGGGGACGGCGAGGGCGATCTGGCTTTCGAGATAGAAATGGTCCTGCCCGCCTATCGCCATCGCGCCCTTGAGCCGGCGCGGGCTCGCCGCGAGACCGGCCGCGACATCGCCGCGCTCGAGCTTCAGCGGCTCGGTGACGAGCTCGCCGCCTGCGGCGCGCGCCGCCGCGACGTCGAGCAGGGGCGCAGCTTCCTCGTATTCCGCCTTCGCCAGCACCGCCGCCTGGCGAGCCTGCTCGCGCGTCTCGGCGATGACCGCAAAGAGCGGCTGGCCATGATGCAGGATCGCCTCGGTCGCGAAGACCGGCTCGTCATGCTTGTGCGTCGAGGAGATGTCGTTCTCGCCCGGGATGTCGGCGGCGGTCAGGACCGCGAGCACGCCCGGCGCGGCCTCGACCGCCGACAGGTCGAGCGACAGCAACCGGCCATGGGCGATGCTGGAGAGGCCGAGGCAGGCATGGGCGGTTCCCGCCGGCTCCAGGATGTCGTCGACATAGACGGCCTCGCCGGCGACGTGCTTGTCGGCAGAATCGTGCTTCAGCGGCGAGCCGACGACCGGCCGCGTCTCCATGGCGTCGAGCCGCTTGCGTGCGTCAGCCATGGGCGGCCTCCGCCAGCAGGCCGGCGATCCGGGGCGCCGCTTCGGGAACGGTCGTTTCGATCAGGAACCGCCGCAGCAGGTTGCCCGCGACTTTGAGCCGATAGGCCGCCGAGGCGCGCATGTCGGTGAGCGGCGTGAAATCACCCGCGAGCGCGGCGATGGCGGCGGCGACGGTGGCCTCGTTCCAGTACCGGCCAAGCAGGGCCGCCTCCGCCGCCTTCGCCCGTTTGGGTATGCCGGCCATGCCGCCGAAGGCGAGGCGGGCCTCGACGATGCGGCCGTCGGCGTCGCGGCGCAGCAGGAAGGCGCCGCACAGGGCCGAGATGTCCTCGTCGAAGCGCTTCGAGATCTTCGAAACATGGAACAACGCATCGGCCGGCAGCTTCGGCACCAGCACGGCTTCGACGAACTCGCCCTCGCGACGGTCCTGCTTGCGGTAGTCAAGGAAGAAGGCTTCGAGCGGAATGGTTCGTCGTTCGATGCCATGCGAGTCCTCATCCTGAGGAGCGATCACAGATCGCGTCTCGAAGGATGCTCCAGCGCCCTCTGGACCATCCTTCGAGACGCCGCTTCGCGGCGCCTCAGGACGAGGGCTGAGGGAAGTCCGGCGAGTGAGAATCAGTCCTGCACCAAGAGCGATCAGCGCGGGAGGCAAATCGCCGATCGGAGAGCCATTGGCGATGTTGCCACCGATCGTGCCGGCATTGCGGACCTGCTCGCCGCCGAAACGGCGCATCATCTCGTCGAGCTGGGGAGAGATGGTTGCGAGCGCCTTGCGCACGGCGATATGGTTCGCCATCGCGCCGAAGCGCAGCTTGTCGCCTTCGTCCGCTATGGCGCGCAGTTCCTCGATCCGGCCGAGATGGATCACGGGATCGAGCCGGCGCATGCCCTTGGTCACCCAGAGCCCGACATCGGTCGCGCCGGCGACCAGCGGCGCCTGGGGGTGGGAGGCGACGAGCTCGGCGAGGGCTTCCATGGTTGCCGGAGCGAAATAGAGCCGATCGCCATCGCCTATCGCCACGGTTTGCATGTCCCGCAGTTCGGCGAGGCGGCTGGCGATCTCGCCTTGCGCTTGGGCGAAGCGGTCCCGCGGGCGATCCGCGGCAGCTGCCCGCAGTCCGGCTGCGATGATCGGCTCATAGCCGGTGCAGCGGCACAAATTCCCTGCAAGCGCATCCTCGATGCGCGCGACGGAAGGAGCCGCCTCGTTCAGCCAGAGCGCGAACAGCGACATCACGATGCCCGGCGTGCAGAAGCCGCATTGCGAGCCATGGCAGTCGACCATCGCCTGCTGCACGGGATGGAGCGCACCGTCGGCACCCTTCAGGTGCTCCACCGTCAGGAGCTGGCAGCCGTCCAGCGTCGGCAGGAAGCGGATGCAGGCATTGATCGCCTCGTAGCGCAGTTCTCCGCCATCGAGCCGGCCGATGACGACGGTGCAGGCGCCGCAATCGCCTTCGGCACAGCCCTCCTTGCTGCCGGTGCGGCGACGGTCGAGCCGGAGCCAGTCCAGCACCGTCCGGGTCGGATCGCAGCTCGCGATCTCGACCAGCTCATCGCCGAGCAGGAAGCGGACGGTCTCACGCATGGCAGCTCCGTCGAGAGCAAATCGCGAACATGCCCTGAGATTAGGCATGTTCGTCGCTTGGCCGGAAGCTTTGATTTGGTGCAGATAAGATAGGTATCGGCGCCGGAGTGTGCAGGTTGAGCAGGCAGGATGCGGTGCGTGCCCTGAGGGGGCGGCTTCTCTGGTTCGTCGGCGATCCGCATGAGATCGGCAAGGCCGCGCATCGCTATGTCGAGGACGGGCTGCTGGTCGTCGAGGGCGGGTTGATCCGCGCGGCCGGGGAGGCGCGGGCGCTGCTGCCGACGCTGCCGGCTGGGGCTGAGATCATCGACCATCGCCCGCATCTGATCATGCCGGGCTTCATCGACGCCCATATCCATATGCCGCAGACGCAGGTGATCGCCTCCTATGGCGCGCAACTGATGGAGTGGCTGAACAAGTACACCTTCGTTGAGGAGCAGAAGCTGGCTCAGCAGGGCCATGCCGAAAAGCTCTCGCGCTTCCTGCTCGACGAACTCCTGTCGAGCGGCACCACGACTGCTGCAGTCTATTGCTCCGTGCACGAAAAATCGGCGGAGGCCTTCTTCACCGAATCGCATCGCCGCAACACAAGGATGATCGCCGGCAAGGTGATGATGGACCGCAATGCGCCGGCGGCACTGACCGACACGCCCGAAAGCGGCTATGCCGAGAGCAAGGCGCTGATCGGCCGCTGGCATGGCAAGGGCAGGCAGCTCTACGCGATCACGCCGCGCTTCGCCGTGACCTCGTCGCCCGAGCAGATGGCGGCCTCGCAGCGCCTCGTCGCGGAGCATCCGGGCTGCTTCGTCCAGACCCATATCAACGAGAACCGGGCGGAAATCGCCTTCGCGCGGGAGCTCTATCC
>JAEXUU010000033.1 GCA_023452965.1 Pseudomonadota bacterium
GTCGTGATTCTGATGCCCCGGAGAAAATGACATGCAGCCTTGGCCGAAGCAGAACGCCCTGACCATCGGCTTCGGCCACGCCGCCTATCAGCTCCGGGACGAGTACCTGGCCCGGAACGGGCAAGCGACGAGCTTCGAGGTCCGCACCGTCGACGAGCTGAAGGCGCGGGCGCACGAGGCAGATGTGCTCGTCGTTTCCGGCCTCTGGCGCAACGAGATGCTCGATCTCGCCGGCAAGCTGCGCTTCATCCAGTCGGTCAGCGCCGGCACCGACCAGTTCGACAAGCAGCGTCTCGCCGCAAGCGGCATCCGCCTCGCAAGCGGCCAGGGCAGCAATGAGCGTGCCGTCGCCGAGCATGCGATGTCGCTGATCCTGGCCCTGTCGCGCCAGCTCCATTTCGCGCGCGACAACCAGACCAAGCATGTCTGGCGGCCGATGATCGGCGCTCGCAGCCGTCGCGAGGACGAACTCGGCGGCAAGACGCTTGTCGTGGTCGGCCTCGGCCGCATCGGTTTGCGGCTCTCTGCCCTGGCCGGCGCCTTCGGCATGCGCGTCATCGGCGTGCGCCGGCGTGGCGGCAGCGAGGCTGGGATCGAGAAGATCGTGCCGCCTGCCGAGCTCGCGAGCGTGATGGCCTCGGCCGACATCGTCGCGCTGACCTGCCCGCTCACCCCTGAGACCGAGGGGCTGATCGATGCTGCCGCGCTCGCGGCGATGAAGCCCTCGGCCTTCCTGATCAATGTCGCGCGCGGCCGCGTCGTCGACGAGGCGGCGCTGATCGCGGCCCTGGCCTCTGGCCGCCTCGCCGGCGCCGGCATCGATTGCGTCCATGAGGAGCCGCTGCCGGCAGATTCCCCGCTCTGGACCTTCCCTAACGTGCTGGTGACGCCGCACAGCGCCGGCGAGACCCGCGCCTATGAAGGCAATATCGTCGACATGTTGCTGGAAAACCTCGGACGTCTCGAGCGCGGCGAGATGCAGCTTTTCAATCAGGTGGTGTGAGCGGAAGCGCCCGGCCTAGCCGATGCGCCTTGCGAGCGGTCCGAGCGATTCCAGCAGGTGCTCGGTCACCGTGCCGAGAAAACGCTCCATCGCCTCGTTCTGGCGCGAGGCCTGACCGCCGGCGGCACGCACGAGGTAGAGCGTGCGCTTGATCGGCTGGTCGACGATGCGCCGGCCGATCAGCTTGCCGGCCTTCAGCTCCTCGATCGCCGTGCCATAGGGCATGATGCTGGCGGCCGCCCCGCGCACCACCAGCGTGCGCATCGCTGGGATCGACTGCGCTTCGTAGAGGATGCTCAGCGGCAGAGCGAAGCGTTCGGCGGCCTGCTTCAGCAGCTTCTGGACCTGGTCGCGCACGCCGGCCGGGACGAGCTCGTGGCTGAGCGCCTCGGCGAGCGTGATCGTCTCCGGCACGGCGTCCGGGCCCGGTGCGGTGGCGAAGAGCAGTTCCTCTTCGAGGATCGGCCGGCGCTCGATTCCCGGCCGCTCCTCGACGCCGTAGGCGAAGGCGATGTTGACCTCGCCCCGCTCCAGCGCCTGGACCAGCACATGGCTGAGTTCCTCGACCAGGCTGAGCGAGATCGCGGGAATCTCGTTCTTGGCGTCGACCAGGAGGTCCGGCCCGATCTGCAGCATGATGCTCGGGGTCAGGCCGAGGACCAGCGTTTCCTGTTCGCTGCCGGACAATGCGCGGACGTCGCGGCGTGCTTCCTCGACGTCCTGCAGGATGCGTGTCGCCCGCTCGAGCAGGAGCTTTCCGGCCGCGGTCAACACGACGCCGCGCGAATGCCGCAGCAGCAGCTCCGTCTTCAGGTCCTGTTCGAGCTGGCGGATCTGCAGGCCCAGTGCCGGCTGCGCGACATTGAGCTGTTCTGCCGCCCGCGTGATGTTGCCGACCTCGGCGATCCTGACGAAGTAGCGGAGCTGGCGGAGATTGATCGGGACCTCCCGGATAGCGTTGGCGGCGCGGGCACTATGCTGCCTGCCATCGGTGCCAACAAGCCCGTGCCGGCGCGGCTACTGCACCGGCCGGAACCAGCGCTCCATCCGTTCCAGCGCGGCGAAGATCACGACGCTGACCAGGATCACGAAGATGATCGTCGCGAACATGCCGGGCAGGTCGTAGCGCTCGGCGAGATCGTTGATCAGCTGGCCGAGGCCGCCGAAATTGATCAGGAACTCGACGCCGATCAGGTTGATCAGGGCGAAGATCAGCCCGAGCCGTACGCCGACGAAGATGGTCGGCACTGCGGCCGGCAGCAGGATCATGCGAAATTGCTGCGCTGGCGTCAGATTATAGCTGCGCCCGACATTGATCAGGCTTTTCCTGACGCCGTTCAGCCCTTCCAGCGTCTTCAGGATCACGGGGCCGAGGCCGGCGACGAAGCCCATGGCGACGATGGTCGCGGCGCTGCGCCCGAAGATCACCAGGAAGAGCGGGTAGGCGAGCACGATCGGCGCCGCCGCGACGGCCGCGACCCAGGGCTCTGTCGCGAGCCTCAAGGTTCGGAAGCGGTAGAGCAGCATGCCGAGCCCGATGCCGACGATCGCGACCAGGACGCTCGCGGTCAGCGCCTCCGCTCCGGTCAGCAGCAGCCGCCGCGCCAGCTCCTCCTCACTGAACAGGCGCCCGAAGCTGCCGAATACCGCCGAGGGCAGCGGTATGACGAATTGGTTCAGGACCTGCAGGCGCAACAGGATTTCGACCACGCCGAGGACGAGGCCGAGCGTGGCGAGACCAAAGGCGATAGGCGGGATGCGGGTCAGGAACACGGCGTCAGCGTCCCGCGCGACCGAGCGCGCCCTTTTCCGATTCCGCCATGCCGCGCGACGCTTCCTCGCGCAGATCGTTCCAGATCTCGGCGACATAGCGGCCGAAGGCATCGCTGCCGACGACATCGCCGCGCCGCGGCCGCGGCAGGCGGATATCGACGATGCGTTTCACCTTGCCCGGCCGGAAACTCATGATCACCACCCGGTCGGAGAGCTGCACGGCTTCGGTGATGTTGTGCGTGATCAGCAGGGTGGTCTGCTTGAGGTCCTGCTGGATGTTCAAGACCTTGTCGCCGAGCAGGAGCCGCGTCTGCTCGTCGAGCGCCGCAAAGGGCTCGTCCATCAGCAGGATCTTCGGTTCGAAGACCAGAGTGCGGGCGATGGCGACGCGCTGGCGCATGCCGCCCGAAAGTTCGGCCGGATAGCGCTGCTCGAAGCCGGCGAGCCCGACCATGTCGATGAACTTGCGCGCCGTCGCGTAGCGTTGGGCCTTGGCGCCGCCCTTCACCTCGAGCGGAAAGGCGACATTGTCGATCACCGTGCGCCAGGGAAAGGTCGATTCCTCCTGGAAGACCATGCCGATCGCCGGATGTGGGCCGCTGACCGTCTCGCCCGCAACCGAGACCGTGCCGTCATAGCCGCTGACCAGACCTCCGAGGATGTTGAACAGGGTCGACTTGCCGCAGCCGGACGGGCCGATGATCGAGACGAACTCGCCGCGCTCGATCGACAGCGAGACCCGGTCGACAGCGGTGATCGTCCCTTCCCGGGTCTGGAAGCGCATGGTGACGTCGTCGAGGACGAGGTCGTTGGTCGTCTGGCTCGAGGCCAGTCGCAGCCTGGCAGTCGAGGCAGCCATCTCGGTCCCGTCTCCTTGCGTTTCGCCGGTCATCGCGGCGCCCACCGCCCGCGCCGATGCGGGCGATTCCGGAGCGGCGTGGCGGCAGTGGCCGTCGGCAACGGCGGCATCGTTTCATCCCCTCGTGGCCGCTCGTGGCGAATGGCGGCCGATCTTGGCAGAAGCCTAGCGAGCGCGGGGCCTGCGGGTCCAAGACTATCTTGGTTGACCTCGCCAAACTTTTGACGAGGGGCTGGCCAGATGGGCGCTCGCCGGCGCATCGGCTATAGTTGGGCGGCGCAATGTCGCGCGCGGGGACGATTCGCGCATGGCCGAACCGAATGACGGCGCCGGGGACGAGCCGGAGCTGCCCCTTGCGACCAGCGTTGGCTACCAGCTGCGCATGGCGCACCGCGCCTCACAGCGTTACCTGCAGGAGCGGATCGAGCCGCACGGCGTCACCCTCGGCATGTGGTACTTCCTGCGCGTGCTCTGGCAGGAGGATGGGCTGACCCAGCGCGAGCTCTCGCGCCGGATCGGCACGATGGAGCCGACGACGCTGAGCGCCATCGCCGGCATGGAGAAGAGCGGTCTCGTCCTGCGCGAGCGCAATGCCGCCGACCGCCGCAAGCTGCATGTCTGGCTGACGCCGAAGGGGCGGGCGCTGAAGGCGACGCTCATGCCACTGGCGGTCGGTGTCGTCGAGAAGGCGACGGAGGGGTTTTCTCCCGAGG
>JAEXUU010000058.1 GCA_023452965.1 Pseudomonadota bacterium
CTCCGCTCGCGAGCGGGCCGACATCGTCGCGGCCTATGCCGCCAACGAGAACCGGCCGTTCTGGATCGACGGCAAGGGCTGGAGCGCCGCCGGCAAGCTGCTCGTCGCCCAGCTCGGCCGCGCCGGCCAGGACGGATTGCGGCCGGCCGACTATGCCGTGCCGGCCTTCGAGGCGAGCGACAAGGACGGCCTCGCAGAAGCCGATGTCAGGCTCTCGGCCCTCGCCGTGCTCTATGCCCGCGACGCGCGCGGCGGCCGGGTCGACCCGCGCCGGCTCTCCAAGATGCTGACCCCGGTGCTCGACCTGCCTTCGGCGACCGAGGTCCTTTCCGAGCTCGCCGGCGCCACCGACCCCGGCGCGGTGCTCGCCGCCTATAACCCGCAGCACGAGGGCTATCGCCGGCTCAAGGCCAAGCTCGCCACCCTGCGAACGAACAAGGACGATGCGCCGTCGGTCCGCATCCCCGCCGGCCCGCCGCTGCGGCTCGGCATGCGCGACCAGCGCGTGCCGCTGGTCCGTGCCCGCCTCGGCCTCGGCGCCAGCGAGGAGCCGGTCTTCGACCGCTCGACCGCGACCGCGCTGGCCGAATTCCAGAAGCAGGCAGGCCTTCGCGCCGACGGCGTGCTCAGCAACCAGACGCTGGCCGCGCTCGGCTCTCCGCCGGCCGCGCGGCTGGAAAGCGACATCGTCGCGCAGATGGAGCGCTGGCGCTGGCTGCCCGCCGATCTCGGCGCCAGCCACGTCATGGTCAACGTCCCGGAATTCCGGATGCGCATGGTCCATGACGGCAAGCTCGTGCACGATACCCGCGTCATCGTCGGCAAGCCGGAATCGGCGACGCCGATCTTCTCGCACAAGATGGAATACGTCGTCGTCAACCCGTCCTGGTACGTGCCGCCGTCGATCCTGAAGAAGGAATTCCTGCCCGGGCTCGCGGCCGATCCGGACTATGCGGCCAAGCGCGGCTATGTCGTCACGCGCCGCGGCAATTCGATCTCGGTGCGCCAGCCGCCCGGCGAGCGCAACGCGCTCGGCTGGATCAAGTTCATGTTCCCCAACGACCACGCGGTCTATCTGCACGACACGCCGAATCGGCGCCTCTTCGCGGGTAACAAGCGCGCCCTCAGCCATGGCTGCGTGCGCGTCGAGAACCCGTTCGCGCTCGCCGATCTGGTGCTGGGCCCGGAATGGACGCATGACCGGCTGAAGCGCCTGATCGGCTCGGGCGAACGCACGATCAGATTGCCGCAGCCGCTGCCGATCCATCTGGTCTATAATACGCTGGTGGTGAACGAGGCCGGCGCGATCACGACCTATGACGATCTCTACGGCTTCCACCGGCTGGTCCGCACCGCCCTGGAGCGGCTCTCCTGAGGCCGCTTTGCGGCGGCGGCACGGTTTTGCCACGATCTGTGGGTAGCCAGATTCTCGCTTGCCGAAATTCAGGCGGGATGGTTGTGCCGCCGGTAACCACCCGTTAAGCCTTCTCGGCAACTGTTCCTTGACGTTTACCGCACCGGCTCGCCGGCGCTTCGAGACGGGTCAGGTGAGAGTGAGCTGGTCGAAAGCCGAGACGACGAGACGGCTGCCGCGTCCTTTGGGGCGCCTTGCGCATGCCGGCGCTGTCCTCGCGACGAGCCTTGTTGCCCTGTGCGTCGGCATTCGCGGCACCCAGGATGCCGTGGCCAACGGCGATACCCGCACCATCACCATCAAGCATATGCACACCAAGGAGGAGACGACCGTCACCTTCAGGCGTGACGGCCGCTACGACTCCGCGGCGCTTGAGAAGCTCAATTGGGCGATGCGCGACTGGCGCACCGACGAGCCGATCCGGATGGATCCGCGCCTGTTCGATCTCGCCTGGGAGGTGCACCGCAAGGTCGGCTCCGACCAGCCCTTCCACGTCGTCTCGGCCTATCGCTCGCCCGGCACCAATTCGATGCTGCGCCGGCGCTCACGCGGCGTCGCCAAGTCGAGCCAGCACATGGTCGGCAAGGCGATGGATTTCTATCTGCCGGACACACCGACCGCGAAGATCCGCGAAGTCGGCATGCGGCTGCAGCGCGGCGGCGTCGGCTTCTATCCCGGCGCCCACACGCCCTTCGTCCATCTCGACGCCGGCTCGGTGCGCTCCTGGCCGCGCATGACGCGCGACCAGCTCGTGCGCCTGTTCCCGGACGAGAAGACCGTCCACCTCCCGGCCGACGGCAAGCCGCTGAGCGGCTACGAGGTCGCCAAGGCCGAGATCCTTTCGGGCGGCGGCTCGGTGATGGGCTATGCCGCGACGGATTTCGACGAGGGCGCGATCATCGCCTCCGGCAGCGGCGGCAAGGGCTTCTGGGCCGCGCTCTTCGGCGGCGACGACGAGGAGGCCGATGCCCGCCCGAGCCGCGGCCGCGCCGCGGCCCGCCGCGCGCCGACACCGCAGCCGACCGTCATGGCCTATGCCGGCGACAGCAACAGCGGCGATGGCGGCCGCTTCGCCGTCTTCAATGCCCCGGCCGTCCAGCCCGAACCGAGCAGCCGTGCCCTGATGCGCGAGCGCTCGAACCGCGCGACGGCGCCGTCGGCTCCCGCGCCGGAGCCGGCGGAAACCCAGGTCGCGGCACTCGCGCCGCAGCCGGTCGAGCCGCCGAAGCCCGCCCCGATCGCGAC
>JAEXUU010000076.1 GCA_023452965.1 Pseudomonadota bacterium
CCGTGACACCATCGTTCCGCCGGCGATCCATTCTGCGGCGATCGCGCGCGAGGCGCCGCAAGGCCGATTGGTGCTGTTGCCGGGCGTCGGGCATATGCCGCACCATGCCGCGCCGGAGCTGATCGCCGCGGCCGTCGAGGCAATGTTCGGAGCGGCGCGCGACCGACCCTGAGCGGCCAATCGCCGGGCTGATCTTGCCAAATGGCATGAATTTATCCATATGATGCCATATGGAGGTTATGTCATGACTGCGCTCTCACCGGTCGATACCGCCGCGGCGCCATTTTCTCCCGCCGCGATCACGCAGGAGGAGGCGGCGGCGATGTTCCGGGCGGCGGTCAACCTGTTCCGGCTCTGGGGCGTCACCGATGAGGAGGCCGCCGTGTTGCTCGACCAGCCGGTGCGCAGCTACCGGCGTTGGAAGGCCGGCGAGATCGGCCGGATCGACCGCGACGGCGCGGCTCGCCTTTCCAACCTGATGGGCATCCACAAGGCGCTGCGCCTGATCTTCCGCGAGCCACAGCGCGGCTATGCCTGGATCAAGGCCGGCAACGACGCCTTCGGCGGCAGGTCGGCGCTCGCGGTCATGCTCGGCGGCGAACTCACCGATCTGATGCGGGTGCGCCGCTATCTCGACGCCGAGCGCGGGCTCTGGTGAGTTCCGGCGAATTTCCGATCGCGCCGGTCGCGTGGCCGGCGGCGGTCCGCATCATCCGCAGCGCCTTCCCGCCGATCGACCTGTTCGAGGACATCGCCGACCCCGCCGATTGGCCGCTGCTGATCTCGGCGGAGATGAAGACCAATCCGCGGTTGATGGAGACGATCGGCAATCTCGATCTGGTGCCGCCGGGCCGCCGTGTCTCCGGCCCGGGGGCGAGCCTGCTGATGGCGCCGTTCACCCATGTCAGCCACGACCGGCCGAGCCGGTTCAGCGACGGCTCCTATGGCGTGCTCTATGTCGGCGATGTCTTCGAGACCGCCCTTTTCGAGACCATCCACCATCATGCGCGCTTCATGGCGCGGACCAGGGAGCCGCCGGGCTGGAGCTCGCAGTTCCGCGAGATCCTCCTCTCGGTCCAAGGCTCGCTGCACGATCTGCGTGGCGAGACGGTCGGAGCAAGTCCGCTGCTGCTCGGGGAGGGCTACGAGGCCGGGCAGGCGCTGGGCGCGCGGCTCCGGGCGGCGGGCGCCGACGGCGTCGTCTATCCGAGCGTGCGCCGGCCGGGCGCTGAATGCGTCGGGCTGTTCTGGCCGGACCTTGCGCGCGATCCTGTGCAGGGCCGGCATCTCGACTATCACTGGGATGGCGAGCGCGTGGACCTCTATCGCGAGGCCGGAACCGGCAAGGTTTTTCGCATTGGCGAGCCCGCCGGCTCTTAGACGGCCCATGGGTCGAAAGCCGGCTTTCCGATTCACCGCTCGGGAAGCAAGAACTGCATTCGCCGTCCGGAAGCACCGGACCAAGGGCGGATAGCCGACCGCCCGACGCGTGTTCCGTATTGACCATTTCGGCGCTGCGGCGGCAGGGTTGCGGCCGGCGAGATCGCGGGGGGCGACTCGCCTTCGTGCCGGGGGCTTCGTGAAATTCCTGCCTATGCCTAGCGTCGCGGCTCTTCTGCTGTCGACGGCTCTCGTCACTCCGTCCG
Organism: Pseudomonadota bacterium; assembly: GCA_023452965.1. The sequence goes on from JAEXUU010000076.1 coordinate 1,647, forward strand.
TCGCTCAAACGAGCCCTCTGCTCACCGATCCCGACAGCTGGCGGACGCCCGAGTACAGGGCGCAATGGGGGCTCGAGACGATCCGCGCCGCGGATGCCTATGCGCGGGGCGTCGACGGCACCGGCATTCTCATCGGGGTGGTCGACTCCGGCATCTTCGCGGCGCATCCCGAATTCGCCGGCCGCTATGGCGGTAGCTACGACTATCTGACTGAGACGGCGGGGGCGATCGATCGTTTCGGGCACGGCACCCATGTCGCCTCGGTGATCGCGGCCAATAGGGACGGCGTGGGCGTGCACGGCGTGGCTCCGGGGACGACGGTCATCATGGCCGGCGTCGACGACGGCACGGGAATGTTCGACGCGAATTTCATCATCAGGGGTTATAACGCGCTGATCACGCGCGGCGTCCGTGTAATCAACAACAGCTACGGTGATGACCGCCCGGTTACAGCATTCACACAGGGCAGCTTCCTGTCAGAGGATGCGTCAAGCTTGGCTGTCTATCAGCGCGCTGTCGCCGCAGGAGTTCTCAACGTCTTTGGCGCGGCCAACCAGGGTCTGGATCAACCGAGCGTCCATGCCGGCCTGCCTCACCTCTTCCCCGAACTGGAGCGCGGCTGGCTGGCGGTATCGGCTGTTGGGCCGGGCTATGAGCCATTTTACACCAACCGGTGCGGCGTGGCGAAGAACTGGTGCCTGGCTGCGCCCGGCGGCGGCGACTGGTGGTTCCCCAATCCCTATCCAGACGATCCCATCGTCGTCGCCGACAAGGACGGCGGCTACACCAAGACGTTCGGCACCTCCTTCGCCGCTCCCCATGTCACGGGCGCGGCGGCTTTGGTCTGGCAGATGTTCCCGTTCTTCAGCGCCGACCAGGTGCGCCAGACCCTGCTCGGCACCGCCCGAGATATCGGCCCGCCCGGCGTGGACGAGATCTATGGCTACGGCCTGCTCGATGTCGGCAAGGCCGTGCTCGGCCCCGGCCGTTTCGACTGGGGCGATTTCGTCGTCGAGCAGCCCGGCGGTGTCGCCCATTTCGGAAACGACATCGTCGGGGCCGGGGGGCTGGTGAAGCGCGGTGCCGGCGAGCTCGTGCTCATCGGCAACAGCGCCTATGCGGGGGCGACGCGCGTCGAGGGCGGCTTCCTGTCGGTGATGGGCAGCATCGCCTCGCCGACCAGCGTCGCGGCAGCGGGCACGCTCGCTGGCACCGGTCTGATCACCGGCAATGTCAGCAATGCCGGCATGATCTGGGCCGGTGACCGGAACGGCGTCGGCACGCTGAGGATCGACGGCAATTTCGTGCAGGAGGCGGGCGGCCTGCTGGTGCAGCAGTTCGGGCCGGAAGGGGGCCAGAACCACCTCGCCGTCACCGGCACGGCGGGCCTCGCAGGCTGGGTTGCCCTGGCCGGAAAGCAGCTGTTCCTGCCGCGCCAGCTCTCCATGGCGGTGCTCACCGCCGATCGGGGTATTTCCGGTCGCTTCGCGGGAGTCGAGGGGCCGTTCGGCGACGGCACCGCGCCCTTCATCCGGGCGAGCCTGCGCTACGAACCCAACACCGCCTATCTCGATCTCCAGGGGCTGCCCTTCGATACGCCCGGCGTCTGCGCCTCTGCCAATCAGTGCGCGGTCGGCGGGGCGCTCGAGCGCGGGCTGGCCAGCGCCGACCAGGATCTGCGCGACGTCGCGCTTCTGCTGCAGCATGCGGGGACACGGGAGGGGGCACGCGGCGCGCTGGCCAGCCTGTCCGGCGAGGTGCATGCGGGCCTTTCCACCCTTGCGCTCGGCGGGGCCGGACAGCTCGGCAGCATGATTTCCCAGCGCCTCGGCGCCCTGCGTTCAGGCCAGGCAGATGCGACGAGCGCCGATCTGCCGCTGGCCTATACCGCGAGCGCGGCGACCAATCCGGCCGCGGCTATGCTGATGCGGCTGCCTGCGCAGGCCACCGCCAACAACAATGCCTGGGCGCGCGGCTACGGCTTCACCGGCAGGCTCGGCAGCGACGCCAATGCCGGTGGCGCGAGCTATCGCGGGGGCGGCGTGATCGGCGGCTTCGACCGGCAAATCACGCCCTCCTTCCTGGCCGGCTTCAGCCTCGGCTACTCCAGCACGGACGCCGATTTCCGCCGTCACTCCGGCAAGGGCAGCATCGACGCCTATGAGGGCGCATTCTATGGCAGCTATGCCAGCGGCAAGCTGCGCCTGGACGGTCTTCTCGGCTATGGCCGTCTCAGTTTCGAGAGCGAGCGCAGCATCGGCTTCGGTGGCCTGTCGCGGCAGGCGAAGGCCGATTATGACGGTGACCGCTTCACCGGCGCGCTGGAAGCCGGCTACGCCTTTGATCTCGGCTGGTCGACGGTCGAGCCACTTATGGGGCTGCGCTACACCTTCCTCAGGCAGGGCAGCTTCAGCGAGACCGGAGCCCAGAGCATCGGCCTGGCCGCGGCCGGACAGTCCGCTTCAAGCCTGCTCGGCAGCATCGGTCTGCGCCTGACGCGGGAGTTCGATCTCGGCGAGGGCCGCGTCGCGGTCGAGGCGAGAGGCCGCTGGCAGCACGAATTCCTCGACGATACCGTGG
>JAEXUU010000078.1 GCA_023452965.1 Pseudomonadota bacterium
ACATCAACCTGATCTGGTTCGGCCTGCTGATCTGCGCCAACATCCAGACCTCGTTCATGCATCCGCCCTTCGGCTTCGCACTGTTCTATCTGCGCGGCATCGCCCCGCCGACGGTGAAGAGCCGCGACATCTATCTCGGCTCGATCCCCTGGATCGTGCTCCAGCTCATCCTGGTCGCCTTGATGATCGCCTTCCCCGAAATGGTCACCTACTGGCTCGACAAGCCCGCCGTGATCGACCCGGCCGCCGTCGAGCGCCAGTTCCAGAGCCTGCCGGGCCTGGATGGGCTGCAGTTGCCGGCGCCGGGGCTGAATTGACGCCCTGGCACCGGCCGCCCCGGTGTCAGGCGGCGACCGCTGCCCGTCCGAGCGCGGGCTGGATCTCGGCCAGCATCTCGTAGGAGCGCTTGCGGGCGGCATGGTCGAAGATCGCCGAGGCGACGATCAGTTCGTCGGCCTTCGTCTTCTCGATGAAGGCCTGCAATTGCGACCGCACGCTGTCGCGCGAGCCGACGAAGGAGCAGGCCAGCATGCGCTGCGCCTGCGCCTTCTCCGGGCCTGACCAGTAGGTCTCGATGTCGTCGATCGGCCGTGGCAGCAGGCCGCGCCGGTTGCGCAGCATGTCGGTGAAGCGCTGCTGCACCGAGGTGAAGAGGCGCTGCGCCTCGGCATCGGTTTCGGCGACGACGACGTTGCAGCCGACCATGGCATGGGGCTTGTCGAGCTGGGCCGAGGGCTGGAAGCGCTCGCGATAGACGGCGAGCGCATCCATCAGCGCATCCGGCGAGAAATGCGAGGCGAAGGCGTAGGGCAGGCCGAGCACGGCGGCGAGCTGCGAGCCGAACAGGCTGGAGCCCAGAATCCAGAGCGGGACGTTGCTGTTGGTGCCGGGCACCGCCTGGATCACCTGGTCCGGCTGGAGCGGGCCGAGCAGGGCCTGGAGTTCGAGCACATCCTGCGGGAAGCGCTCCGCGGAGTCGGTCTCGCGCCGCAGCGCCCGCCATGTCCGCTGGTCGGTGCCGGGCGCGCGTCCGAGGCCGAGATCGATGCGGCCGGGATAGAGCGCCTCCAGCGTGCCGAACTGTTCGGCGATCACCAGCGGCGAATGGTTCGGCAGCATGATGCCGCCGGCGCCGACGCGGATCGTCGAAGTGCCTTCGGCGACATAGCCGATCGCGACCGAGGTCGCGGCGCTGGCGATGCCGGTCATGTTGTGGTGTTCGGCCAGCCAGAACCGGGTGTAGCCGAGCTTTTCGGCATGGCGCGCGAGATCGCGGCTGTTGCGCAGCGCGTCGGCCGCCGTCGCGCCTTCGGTGATGAAGGCGAGGTCGAGAACGGAGAGGGGAAGCATGCGGCTGATCCCTTGGAAAGGCGCCGGCGCAGCCGGCATTCGCCCTCCAGATTGGCCCCATGGCGGCGCGGTACAAGTCCGGCGCGGCGCATGCTCGCCCGGCGCCCCGCGAGGGGCTCGCGCTCAGGTCGGTGTTCCGTTCAGGGCGCCACGACCGTCAAGAACGGGCCTTTCGGCGTTTCGGTCGGACCCGAGAGCACGGGCGGCGCATGGCGGACCGGCGGCAGGCTCTTGAAGTAGCTCGCCAGCGCCAGGGCGTCGGCATCGTTCAGCTTGCCATAGCTGCTATAGGGCATGGCCGGGGCCAGCATGCGCCCATCGGGCCTGACGCCCGTGCGTACCGCCTTGATGATGTCCTGCTCGCTCCAGGCGCCGAGCCCGGTCTCGCGATCGGGCGTCAGGTTCGGCGGAAAGAAGGTTCCGAGCCCGGGGATCTTGAAGCCGACCTCAGATCCCGCGAATTTGCGCGCCATGTCGGGCTTGCCAAGGAAGACGCCCGGCGTGTGGCAGCCTCCGCAATCCATGATCGCGGCGAGATATTCGCCGCGCTTGACGCGTTCGCGCGGCGCGGTCGTCTGGGCCTCGGCGAACGAAGCCGAAAGCAGGGCGGCGCCGGCCAGGGCCAGGAGGGGCAGCGGGCTTTGCATCGCGGATGGTTCCTTTCCGGCATCGGACAGGTGCAGCCGATCTCGAAGCGCGGCTGTCCCCGGGACGGGCTACGCGGCAGCGGGAGGCAGGGCAGGGGCGCGGGGGCGGCTCGGCGCGGCCACGGCGTCGCGGCTTTTCTGGCACGGTGGTGACGTTGCGGCAATCTGGCCGGCCGGTCCGGAAGAGGTACCTCTTCTGCGGTAAGGCGGCGCCGGCGGCCGGATTCCAGCCATCCGGCGGGTGGAGCTGCCCTTTTGCCCTTGTCGCAGGGGCGGGGATCGATTACATCCGCCTCGTCCGAAGGGCCGTGATCGATCACAGCCGGGGGCGGCCACCGGCCGGCTCCCGTTTTGTGTTTGGCGCGCGTCTCTCGGATGCGGATCGGCCCCTGTGGCCTGGCGCCGCCGTCCTGCGGGACGGCCAGCTCCGGCAACGGAGCGCCATTTGGCCCGATCCGGCGTGCAGCACCAACCCAAACGGCGCCCAGCCGGACATCCGCGGGATACGCGGCCGGCGTTCAGGAGCATACATGTCAGCTGTCGAAAGCTATCACGCGGGCCGCGAGGATTTCGCCGCTCTGCTCGAGGAATCGTTCACCCGGAACGAGGCCCTCGAAGGTACCGTCATCAAGGGCAAGGTCGTTGCCATTGAGAAGGACATGGCGATCATCGACGTCGGTCTGAAGACCGAAGGTCGCGTCGCCCTGAAGGAATTCACCGGCCCTGGTCGCGACCAGGAGCTGAAGGTCGGCGACGAGGTCGAGGTCTATCTCGATCGGATCGAGAACGCGCTCGGCGAAGCCGTCATCTCGCGCGACAAGGCCCGCCGTGAAGAGAGCTGGGTCAAGCTCGAGAAGGCGTTCGAGGCCCGTGAAAAGGTCATGGGCAACATCTTCAACACGGTTAAGGGTGGCTACACCGTCGATCTCGACGGCGCCGTCGCCTTCCTGCCGCGTTCGCAGGTCGACATCCGCCCGATCCGCGACGTCGGCCCGCTGATGGGCCAGCCGCAGCCCTTCGAGATCCTCAAGATGGATCGTCGCCGCGGCAACATCGTCGTCTCGCGCCGCACCGTCCTCGAAGAGACCCGCGCCGAGGCTCGCTCCGAGCTCGTCGCCTCGCTCGAAGAGGGCCAGGTCATCGACGGCGTCGTCAAGAACATCACCGAGTACGGCGCGTTCGTCGACCTCGGCGGCATTGACGGCCTGCTCCATGTCACCGACATGGCTTGGCGTCGCGTCAACCATCCGTCCGAGGTCGTGACCATCGGCCAGTCGGTCAAGGTCAAGATCATCAAGATCAAC
>JAEXUU010000101.1 GCA_023452965.1 Pseudomonadota bacterium
GGGCGGCGGGGCCTAGCCGGGGCCGCCGAAGCCGGAGTTTTCTGAATGAGCAAGCCCGATCCCGAGCGCTACAAGCTCGCGGCCGATAATCGCAAGGCCCGCTACAACTACGCGATCACCGAGACGCTGGAAGCCGGGAGCGCCCTGCAGGGCACCGAGATCAAGTCCCTGCGCGGCGGCAAGGCGACGATCGGCGAGAGCTATGCCGGCCCGATGGGCGACGAGCTCTTCCTGTTCAACGCCCATATCCCGGAATATCTGGAAGCCAATCGCTTCAACCATGATGTGCGCCGGCCGCGGAAGTTGCTGCTTCACCGCCGCCAGATCGACAAGCTGATGGGCGCGATCCAGCGCGAGGGCTACACGATCATCCCGCTCAAGGTCTATTTCAACGACAAGGGCCGGGCGAAGGTCGAGCTCGGCCTCGGCAAGGGCAAGAAGCTCCACGACAAGCGCGAGACCGAGAAGACCCGGGACTGGAACCGCGACAAGGCACGGATCATGAAGACCGGGGGCTAGGGTCGCCCCGGGTGCGGCTTGCCTAACGATCCCGTCGTGCCGGACGAGCGCCGCAAACCATCCTGGACGCAGGACCCTGTGACGGCTTCCGGCGCCCAGTTTCGCTGCGGCCGGAATGAAAAAGGGGGGGCACCTGCGCCGCGTCGGACTTCAAAGACGATTGAAGCCTCAGGTGTCGGTAGGCTCGTCGCTCTGGCGGATGCCGTAGCGCCGCTCGAGCCCGGGATGGGCGGGCGTGCCATGCCCGCTCGGGGCGCGGGCGCTGCGCTCGGCCGGGTCGCGTCCGACCTTCTGCATCAGGTTGCCGAGCTCGACGAACTCGTCGCATTGCCGGCGCAGATCGTCGGCGACCATGGGCGGGTTGGTATTGAGGGTCGAGACCACTGAAACCTTGACGCCCTTGCGCTGCACCGCCTCGACCAGCGGCCGGAAATCGCCGTCGCCGGAAAACAGGTAAATCTGGTCGAGATGCGGCGCGAGCTCGAGCATCTCGATCGCCAGCTCGATGTCCATATTGCCCTTGACGCGCCGGCGCCCGGTCGCGTCGGTGAACTCCTTCGCCGCCTTGGTGATGACCCGGTAGCCGTTATAGTCGAGCCAGTCGACGAGCGGCCGGATCGAGGTGTACTCCTCGCTCTCGACCAGGGTGGTAAAGTAGAAGGCCCGGATCAGGTTGCCGCGGCCCTGGAATTCCTTGAGCAGCCGGCGGTAATCCATGTCGAAGCCGAGCTGCTTCGAGGTCGCATAGAGATTTGCGCCGTCGATGAAGAGCGCGATGCGCGGCTCGGCTGCCATGGCAATATCTCCAGCTGAAATTCACTCGATTATAAAGAATCTGAAACAAAGGCGTTGTAACAATGTCGAATGCCGGTCGAAATTCCGGCATCGATGGTACGCACTGAGGCGTTGCGCGCTGCTTTCTGGCGCGGCGAGGGCAGGGGCGGGCCGGCTCAGCCCTTCGGGAATTCCAGTCCCATTTCGCGATAGCGCTCCGGATCGTCGCTCCAGTTCTCGCGAACCTTGACGAACAGGAAGAGGTGGACCTTCGCCTCGGCCGCCTCGGAGATTTCGATGCGGGCCTTCTGGCCGATCGCCTTGATGGTCTGCCCGCCTTCGCCGAGCACGATCTTGCGCTGGCTTTCGCGCTCGACATAGATCGTCTGCTCGATCCGGACCGAACCGTCCGGACGCTGCTGCCAGCTCTCCGTTTCGACGGTCGAGCGATAGGGCAATTCGTCGTGCAGGCGCTCGAAAATCTTCTCGCGCGTGATCTCGGCGGCGAGGAAGCGCAGCGGCGCGTCGGAGATCTGGTCTTCCGGGTAGAGCCACGGTCCCGGCTTCAGCCGCGTCTCGAGCCAGGTCAGGATGTCCTTGACGCCGTAGCCGGTCAGCGCGGCGATCATGAAGGTCGTCTCGAACGATCCGAGCTCGTTGACCTGAGCGGTGATGGCGAGCAGCTTCTCCTTCGGGATGGTGTCGATCTTGTTGAGGATCAGGAATTTCGGCTGCTTCAGCTCGGCGAGCTTCTCCAGCAGGCGCGTATTCTCCTCATGGTCGAAGCGCTCGACGTCGATCAGCACGCCGATCAGGTCGGCATCGCCGGCACCGCCCCAGGCGCTGGTGACCATAGCGCGGTCGAGCCTGCGCTTCGGTGCGAAGATGCCGGGCGTGTCGACGAAGATGATCTGGGTCGGTCCCGAGAGCGCGATGCCGCGCACCTGCGTCCTCGTCGTCTGGACCTTGCGCGAGACGATCGAGACCTTGGCGCCGACGAGCTGGTTGAGCAGCGTCGACTTGCCGGCATTGGGGGCGCCGATCAGCGCGACGAAGCCGCAACGGGTCGGCAGTTGAGGCTCAGCCATGCTCGCCCTCCGCATTTTCGTTCCACAGGCCCTGCCGGCGCAGGAGAGTTTCGGCGGCCGCCTGCTCGGCGAGGCGCTTCGAGCGTCCCTCGGCTTCCGCTTCCGAGAGCGTGCCGATCCGTACCACGATCCGGAAGACCGGGGCGTGGTCAGGCCCAGAGCGGCCGAGTTCCGCATAGGTCGGGGTCGGGTGGCCCTGACCCTGAGCCCACTCCTGCAGCGCCGTCTTGGCGTCGCGCAACGGCGTGACGGGCTTCAGCAGGCGCTGGCCGAAGCCGGCCTCGACCAGCTTGCGGGCGGCGGCATAGCCACCATCGATGAAGACGGCGCCGATGACGGCCTCGCAGGCATCGGCCAGGATCGCCTTGTTCTTGCGCGCCCCGGCCAGGATCTCGCCTTCGCCGAGGCGCAGATGCGGGCCGAGCTCCCAGGCGGCGGCGACCTCGGCGCAGGTTTCCTTGCGCACGAGATCGGCGAGGCGGCGCGACATGTCGCCCTCGACCGCCTGCGGGAAGGTGGTGAACAGCATGTCGGCGATGGAGAGGCCAAGCACCCGGTCGCCGAGGAACTCCAGGCGCTGATAGCTCGCGAGCCGACGCTGGTCGGCGCTCATATGGGTCAGCGCCGTCTCCAGCAGGGAGCGTTCGGCGAAGCGGTGGCCGAGCTTTGCCTCGAGCCGCGAGAGCTCCGGCAGCTTGCGGCCGGTTTCACTGGTTTTCGTCACTTGATCGTCGTGAACATGCGGTTCCAGCGCACGGTCCAGGGC
>JAEXUU010000115.1 GCA_023452965.1 Pseudomonadota bacterium
CCTTACCACCTCGCCATCGTCATCGGCGGCACCTCGGCCGAGCAGAACCTCAAGACGGTGAAGCTCGCCTCGACCCGCTATCTCGACGGCCTGCCGCCCAAGGGATCGCCCTCCGGTCACGCCTTCCGCGACATCGAGATGGAAGAGGAAATCCACAAGCTGACCCAGTCGCTCGGCGTCGGTGCCCAGTTCGGCGGCAAGTATTTCTGCCATGACGTGCGCGTCATCCGCCTGCCGCGCCATGGCGCCTCGCTGCCGATCGGGCTCGGCGTCTCCTGCTCGGCCGACCGTCAGGCCAAGGGCAAGATCACCCGCGACGGCATCTTCCTCGAGGCGCTGGAAACCGATCCTTCGAAGTACCTGCCGGAGATCGAGGACGCCTCGCTTGGCGGCGAGGTCGTCAAGGTCGACCTCAACCAGCCGATGAGCGAGATACTGGCGACGCTGACCAGGCACCCGGTCAAGACCCGGCTTTCGCTGACCGGGACCATCGTCGTTGCCCGCGACCTCGCCCATGCCAAGATCCGCGAGCGGCTCGAGAGCGGGCAGGGCATGCCTGACTATTTCAAGAATCACCCGGTCTATTATGCCGGCCCGGCCAAGACGCCGGACGGCATGGCCTCGGGCTCCTTCGGTCCGACCACGGCCGGTCGCATGGACTCCTTCGTCGACCAGTTCCAATCCTTCGGCGGCTCGATGGTGATGCTCGCCAAGGGCAACCGCTCCTCGGCGGTGCGCGAGGCCTGCGCGCGCCATGGCGGCTTCTATCTCGGCTCGATCGGCGGCCCGGCGGCGCGCCTCGCCCAGGACTGCATCAAGAAGGTCGAGGTTCTGGAATATCCGGAGCTCGGCATGGAGGCGGTTTGGAAGATCGAGGTCGAGGATTTCCCGGCCTTCATCGTCATCGACGACAAGGGCAACGACTTCTTCAAGGAGCTGAACCTCGGATGATCGTTCGTGCTGCCGCCGCCGTCCTGCTGACCCTGGTTCCGACCCTCGCGTTGGCGCAGCCGCGTCCCGTTCCTGCGACCTGCACGCGCGACCTGTTCCAGAACGAGGCTGGCATGCGCCAGCGGCAGTACAAGATGCAGCAGGTCGCCAATGCCGACCAGGCGACGCAATGCGCAGCCTGGCGCGAGCATGTCGCCTTCATGCAGAAGGCCCGCTCGGTCTTCGCGACCTGCCAGAGCGGACGGGAGCGCGAGCAGAACGTCGCGCAGATGGACGAGTCGCTCTCCGACTACCGGGTGCTGCTCGCCAATCGTTGCGGCAAGCGCTAGCCCGCAACGGTCGGCTTCTCTCACCAAGCTCCGCCCATTTCAGCGAAAGGCGTCGTCATGACCGACCAAGCGCAGCCCCCGCTCAGCGTCGCCGTAATCCCGGTGACGCCGTTCCAGCAGAACTGCTCGCTGATCTGGTGTACCAAGACCAGGGAGGCGGCGATCGTCGATCCCGGCGGCGATGTCGCGCGCATTCAGGCGGCGTTGAAGGAAACCGGCGTCAAACCCGTCGCGATCTGGCTGACCCATGGTCATCTCGACCATGCCGGCGGTGCGGCCGAGCTCGCCGAGGCGCTGTCCCTGCCGATCATCGGCCCGCACGAGGCTGACAAGTTCCTGCTCGACGCGCTGCCCGAGCAAGGACTGCGCTTCGAGATCCGCGACATGAAGGCCGTGACGCCGACGCGCTGGCTCGCGGAAGGGGACAGCGTCTCGGTCGGCGACGTCACATTCTCCGTCCAGCACGTGCCGGGCCACACGCCGGGCCATGTCACCTTCTTCCAGAAGGATCTGCGTTTCCTGCTCGCCGGCGATACGGTCTTCGCCGGTTCTGTCGGCCGCACGGATTTCCCTTATGGCAGCCACAGCGACCTGATCGCCGGCATCAAGGGCAAGCTCCTGCCGCTCGGCGACGATGTGCAGTTCCTGCCCGGCCACGGCCCGGCGAGCACGCTGGGCGAGGAACGTCAGACCAACCCGTTCCTGCAGGGCTGACAAGAAAAGACCCGCCGCGAGCGCTCGCAGCGGGTCTCTGATTGGCCAACGGCCATGTCCCGAACCTGTGCGCGTACATCCGGCGTCACCGGTCCAAATTCATGGCCGTCTTCAACGGCGCTGGAGGGCCGTGGAACGCCCTCGACATCGCCGTGAACCCGATATGGGTATGCTCCTGCCGTTGCGCAAGGGGGGAGGCGACGCGCCGGTGCCGGCGGCATTGCCGGGGCTGCGGACCGTGCGATAGTCGCGGCCATGTGGGAGATTCTCTACGGCTACTGGCCGCATATCCTGGCCGCCCTGTCGCTTGCGATCACGGCTGTCGCCGCCAGCCACGCCGCGCTGACCAAGGACGAGGTGCGCGCTGCCATCGGCTGGGTCGGCGTCATCCTGCTCTCCCCTTTCCTTGGCGCACTGATCTATGCGGTCGCTGGCGTCAACCGCATGCGCCGCGCCTCCCTTGTCTCGCAGCGCAAGCAGGAGCCTGGGGCCGGCACGGCGGGCGAATCCGCCGCGATTCCCGACGAAGCGGTGGCGCGTGATTTCGGCCGGCGCTTCGCCGCGCTGAAGACGCTCGGCGACAAGGTCGCGCGCCGCCCCCTCAAGAGCGGCAATGCGATCTCGACCTTGCGGACCGGCGACGAGGCCTATGCCGCGATGGCGGAAGCGATCGCGAGCGCCCAGCGCGCGATCATCCTCGAGACCTACATCTTCGACCGCGACCCGATCGGCCTGCGTATTGCCGACGCGCTGATCGCGGCGCTCGGGCGCGGCGTTGCGGTGCGGGTGCTGATCGATGCGGTCGGCGCGCGCTATTCCGTGCCGAGCATCGTCGGCTACCTGCAGAAGGGCGGGGTGCCGGTCGACGTCTTCAACGGCAACATCATCATGGGATTGCGGCTGCCCTATGCGAACCTGCGCACGCACCGCAAGCTCCTGATCGTCGATGGGGAGGTTGCCTTCGCCGGCGGCATGAACATCAGGCAGGGCTTCACCCGCGAATTCGCCGGGGACGCGACGGCACGCGACACGCATTTCCGTATCGCCGGACCGGTGGTCGAGGACCTGCTCGCGGTAGCCGCCGAGGACTGGCGCTTCGCCTCGGGCGAGGATCTGGCCGGCGCCGCCTGGTCGGTCGCGCCGCAGCCTCCGCCCGGTGAAGGCGGCGTGGTGATGCGCGCCGTCGCCTCGGGGCCGGATTCCAGCCTCGAGACCAATCACCGGCTGCTGATCGGCGCCTTCTCGGTGGCGCGCGATTCGATCCGGATCATGTCGCCCTATTTCCTGCCGGATCGCGAGCTGATCAGCGCGCTCGTCACCGCCGCCCGCCGCGGGGTAACGATCGACATCGTCGTGCCCGAGGTCAACAATCTCGTCCTCGTCGACCGCGCCATGCAGGCGCAGTTCGACCAGGTGCTGAAGGATGGCTGCCGGGTCTGGCGAGCCACCGGGGCATTCGACCATTCCAAGCTGCTCGCCATCGACGGCACCTGGGCCTATGTCGGCTCGTCCAATCTCGATCCGCGCTCGCTGCGCCTGAATTTCGAGATCGACCTGGAAGTACTGGACGAGGATTTCGCCCGCAGCATCGAGGCCCGCATCGACGGGGTGATCGCCTCGGCGCGCCCCGTCACTCTGGCGGAGCTCCGGGCCCGCCCTTTTCCGATCCGCCTGCTCGACCGCCTGCTCTGGCTCTGCTCGCCCTATCTGTAAGGCTGGCCGCTGCACCCAGGGACGTCACGGAGTGACGGAGACACGGTCTCGTCGAAGTTCGGGCGAGCCGCTTGCCGTCGTGGTCGGGCTTGTCCCGACCATCCACGTCTTCCCGCGACGAGCGCGGTGTTCGAGACGTGGATGCTCGCCACAAGGGCGAGCATGACGACGGTCGCCGTGTCCCCGCGCTCGCGGCGGTGTGGCGAAGGATGCAGCGTGGCTCAGGCGTCGAACACGCCCTTGAGGAAATCCTGCTTGCCGATCGAGAAGCAGTTCTCGCGCAGGATCGCGTAGGCAGTGGTGGCGTGGAAATAGAAGTTGGGCACGGCGAAGCGGGTGAGATAATCCGCGCCCTTCATCGTCACGGTGGCCGACTGGCCGCGCGGGAAGGTGACGTCCCGCTCCAGCCCGGCATCGAGCGCCGCCTTGTCGACCGAGGCGACGAAGTCGAGTGTCCGGGCGATCCGCGCCTTGAGTTCCGGGAAGGTCTTTTCTTCGTCGGGGAAGCGCGGATTATCGCCGCCGGCGAGGCGGGCCGCGGCATTCTTGGCGAAATCCGACATCAGCTGGATCTGTCGGGTGAAGGGCAGCATGTCGGGCGCGAGGCGGCTCGACAGCAGCACTTCCGGCTGGATCTTGCGCGTTTCCGCCTCGGCCTGCGCCTTGTCGAGGATGGCGTCGAGCGCCTTCAGGGTCTGGACGAAGCCGGCGAAGGCGGCGGCGTGAGCGGAAAGCGGCATGGTCGGGCTCCAGAAACGGAAACGGGCCCGGAAAGGGCCCGCTGCCTCATTCTATAGCATGCGCCGTCACGCCGGCATCGGCGCGCGATCAATCCTTCGCGCGCTCGACATAGGAGCCGTCGGCGGTCATCACCACGATGCGGGTGCCGACGCCGACATGCGGCGGCACGGCCGAGCGCACGCCGTTCGACAGGATCGCCGGCTTGTAGGAGGAGGAGGCCGTCTGGCCCTTGGTCACAGGCTCGGTCTCGACCACCTCGAGCGTGACGCGCTGCGGCAGCTCGATCGCCACGGCGCGGTCGTCGAACACCGAGAGGGTGACCTTCATGCCTTCCTGGAGATAGGCGGCGAGATCGCCGACCACATCGCCGTCGACCGGCAGCTGGTCATAGGTCTCGGGGTTCATGAAGACGTATTGCTCGCCGTCCTGGTAGAGATAGGTGAAGTCGCGATCCTCGACATAGGCGCGCTCGACCTGCTCTGTCGTCTTGTAGCGCTGCGTCACCTTCACGCCGTCCGCGATGCGGCGCATGTCGATCTGCGTCGTCGGCGTGCCCTTGCCGGGGAAGAAGCTCTCGGCCGACAGCACCGAGCAGAGGTGCCCGTCGACTTCGAGGACGTTGCCCTTGCGGACAGAGGAGGCGATGACCTTGACCACTTGAAATTCCTTGCTGGTGCGCGGCGGAGGGGCGCGCTATGCCGATTTCATCGCCGCGCAACTACCGCATTTATGCGCAAAACGGAAGCTGGCTGACGGGTTTGCCAGAGGATCCATGAACGAAAATCCCCCGCCCTTCTGGCGGCCGGACATCCATGCCGACCGGCGTCCAGCGCTCATGGCGCGGGGCCGCGTCAAGGCGGCGCTGCGGCGCTGGTTCGAGGCGCGTGATTTTGTCGAGGTCGAGGCGGCGCTGCTGCAGGTTTCGCCCGGCAACGAGACGCATCTGCACGGCTTC
>JAEXUU010000198.1 GCA_023452965.1 Pseudomonadota bacterium
CCATTGTGTACCACCCGTGTGTACCACCGAGCAGTCTCCAAACCCTTGATATGCAAGGGAATCGTCGCATATCAAGGGTTTGGGGCTGGTGCTGCGAGAGAGGATTGAACTCTCGACCTCTCCATTACCAATGGAGTGCTCTACCACTGAGCTACCGCAGCAGGATCGTGCCGTCTGCGCCCGGCCCTTGAAGGGCTTGCCGGCGCCGCGTCGTTCCGAAGCGGCGTCCTGATGCCACAAGCCCCGCCCCGACGCAACCTGTTCCGCGCATATCTCTGTGTCTGAAATTGAAGGGCGCTGGAATGCCGCGGGTGCAGAGGGGCGTCCTGCCTTCGGATGGGCGCGCGGATCGTGCGCCCTTGGCGTGCGTCAATCCGGCAGCAGCAGGCGCTGGTCGATGCGGAACAGCCTTCCGTCGCCGAGGAGATGGGCGGAAAGGCCTACGCCGAAGAGCGGCCGGAAGGCCGCGTCGCGGACATTGAGGCCGCCGGCATAGGCGCCCATCGCCGGCATGACGCAGCGCGTCGCGGAGAGCGCAAAGCAGCGCCGGCGCAGCGCCCGGCCGCGCATCCGGACCTTGGCGGCGGGATGCAGATGGCCGGCGATCTCCGGCAGCGCACCGGCAGAGCTCGGCTCGTGCCGCAGCAGGGTGCCGCGCAGTTCGAGTTCGTCTAGTACCGCGCCGCCCATCGCGGCCGAGATCTGGGGGTCGTGGTTGCCGCTGATCCAGAGCCAGTCACGGCCGGCCTGGAGCGCGTGCAGGCTCGCAAGGCAGCTGTCGTCGATCCGCGCTTCGGCGCCGCGATCATGGAAGCTGTCGCCGAGCGCGATCACCCGCGCCGGCTGGTAGCGCGCAATCGCCGCACCCAGCAAAGCGAGCGTCGCGGCCGAATCATAGGGCGGCAGCAGGACGCCGCGGGCGGCATAGGCCGAGCCTTTCTCCAGATGCAGGTCGGCGACGACGAGGGTGCGCTCATCCGGCAGATAGAGCGCGCCCGAGAGATCGGGGACGAGCGCGAGCCGGCCGAGCATGAAGGCCTCGGCCACCGTCTGCGTCGCTTGCTTCGCCGCCAGGTTCACGCCATCGCCTCTTCGAGCATCTGCGCCTCCGCCTCGGCCAGGATCTCGTCGGCCGCCTCGCCACTGACCGCCTCGCGCCCGATTTCGAGCATGACCGAGACCGAGAGCGGCGAGACGTGATCGAGCGGCTGATGCACGATTCGCCCGCTGATCCGTGTCAGCATCTGACCGAGACGGCCGATATCGAGCAAGCCGGTCGCGGCATCGGCCCGCGCGGCGCGGAGCAGCACATGTTCGGGCTGGTGCCGGCGCAGCACGTCATAGACCAGATCGGTCGAGATCGTGACCTGTCGCCCGCTCTTCTCCTGGCCGGGGAAGCGCCGCTCGATCAGGCCGCCGATCACCGCGCCGGAGCGGAAGGTTCGCTTCATCAGCGCCGATTCGGCCAGCCATTCCTCGAGAACGTCGCCGAGCATGTCCTGCGAAAACAGCTCGTCGAGCGAGAGCGCGCCGCGCGCGATCGCTGCCGCCATGTCGCCGAGCGTCCAGACGGCGATGCCATAGTCATTGCAGACGAAGCCGAGCGGCTTCAGCCGTGCCCGTTCCAGCCGCCGCGTGAGCAGCATGCCGAGCGTCTGGTGGGCGAGGCGGCCTTCGAACGGGTAGGCGACGAGGAAGAAGCGGCCGGCGCGCGGAAAGGTCTCGACCAGCAATTCGCCCGGCTTGGGCAGGCGCGATTTCAGGCGCTGCGCGTGCAGCCAGGACGAGACTTCGTCCGGCAGCTTCGTCCATTCCTTCGGCGAGGCGAGGATCGCGCGCACCCGCGCGGCGAGGAAGGTCGAGAGCGGGAACTTGCCGCCGGCATAGGACGGGATCTTCGGGTCGGTGCCGGCCGCGGTGCGCGAACAGACCACCTCGTTCTCGACGATCCCTTCGAAGCGCAGCACCTCGCCGGCGAAGATGAAGGTGTCGCCGGGCGTCATCGTCTCGGCGAAATACTCCTCGAGCTCTCCGAGAACGCGTCCGCCGCGGCTGAGCATCTGCTGGCCGCCGGGGCGCGCCGGGCGCGAGCGCCCGAGCCGGACCTTGAGCATCGTCGATTCGACGATGGTGCCGACATTCATCCGGTATTGCTGGATGGTCTGGGCGTTGCTCGCCCGGTAGAGTCCGTCCTTGCTCCGGCGCAATTTGGCGAAGCGCTCATAACTCTTCAGCGCATAGCCGCCGGTCGCGACGAAATCGACGACGGCATCGAAATCGGCACGGGCGAGATCGGCATAGGGCGAGGCCGTCAGGACCTCCTGATAGAGCGCGTTGGGCTCAAAACCGTCGGAGCAGGCGACCCCCAGCACATGCTGGGCGAGAACGTCGAGCGCGCCGATCCGCGGCGGCGGGGTATCCTGCGCCGCCTCCGCCACCGCATCGAGCGCGGCGCGGCATTCCAGCAGCTCGAACCGGTTCGAGGGCACGAGAAGCGCCTGCGAGGGCTCGTCCATGCGGTGGTTCGAGCGGCCGATGCGCTGCATCAGCCGGCTCGCGCCCTTGGGCGCCCCGACATTGATGACGAGGTCGACATCGCCCCAGTCGATGCCGAGATCGAGCGTCGCGGTGCAGACCACGGCCTTGAGTTTGCCCGCCGCCATCGCCGCCTCGACCTTGCGGCGCTGGCCGACATCGAGCGAGCCGTGATGCAGTGCGATCGGCAGCGTCTCCTCGTTCACGCTCCACAGCGCCTGGAACATGAACTCGGCCTGCATGCGGGTGTTGACGAAGACCAGCGTCAGCTTGTGGGCTTGGATCGCGGCGTAGATGTCGCCGACCGCATGGGCGGTGATGTGTCCGGCCAGCGGCAGTCGCCGCTTGGTCTGCATGATGCCGATCTGCGCCTTCGCGCCGCCCTTGACGGTGACGCGGCCGGACGGAGTGCCGGCGCCGCCGAGATAGGCCTGGAGATCGGCCGGCTCGCGCACCGTCGCGGAAAGGCCGACCGCGCTCATCTGAGGCGCAAGTCCGCGCAGGCGGGCGAGGTCGAGCGAGAGCAGGTCGCCGCGCTTCGAGGTGACGAGCGCGTGCAGTTCGTCGAGCACGACGCGGCGCAGGTTTGCGAAGAACGGTTTTGCATCGCGATGCGAGACCAGCAGCGCGAGCTGCTCGGGCGTCGTCAGCAGGATGTCGGGCGGCCGCTCGATCTGGCGAGCGCGCTTCGCGGGCGAGGTGTCGCCGGTGCGGGTCTCGACCTTGACGGCGAGTCCCATCTCGCGGATCGGGGTTTCGAGATTGCGGGCAATGTCGACCGCGAGCGCCTTCAGCGGCGAGACATAGAGCGTGTGCAGCCCCTCGCGCTCGCTACCGCGTTCGGTCAGCTCGACCAGCGAGGGCAGGAAGCCGGCGAGCGTCTTGCCGGCGCCGGTCGGTGCTACCAGCAGGGTCGAGCGCCCCGCCCGGGCTTCCTCCAGCAGCGCGAGCTGATGCGGCCGCACGTTCCAGCCGCGGCTGGCGAACCAGGCGGCGAAGGCAGGGGGAAGGGGAGAGGCGACCGCGTCCATGCGCCGACAGAGATAGGCTCTGTCGAACGAAATGGGAACATGCGGCGCGTCGTTTCCGGCAGCGGAAGGAGCCACAGCACCGCCCGTCATCCTGAGCGCCGGGATCTATCGTAAGGCTCCAGCGTTCTTCGCTGGATCCCCGGGGCAAGCCCGGGATGACCTCGTATTCTCCCGAAGCGATCGACTGCAGGTAGCCAGAATGCTGCGCTGCTGCCCTTTTCGAGCAGGGACCTCGGCTTATCTTGAGAGGCGATGACAAGAACCTTCGGCAATCGGCCGCCGCTGCGGCCTTCGGAACTGCTGATTCCGACACCGGCCGGGCTCTACTGCCCGCCCGCCGATATCCATATCGATCCGGTCCGCCCGGTTGCGCGCGCGCTGATCACCCATGGCCATTCCGACCATGCGCGCGCCGGCCATGGTGCGGTGCTGGCGACAGCAGAGACGCTGGCGATCATGGCGCTGCGCTATGGCGAGGCCTTCACCGGCTCGCAGCAGGTGGCGCTGCCTGGCGAAACCGTTCGCATCGGTGCGGTCGATTTCCGCTTCGTGCCGGCCGGCCATGTCCTCGGTTCGGCGCAGATCGTGGTCGAGCACAAAGGTCTGCGCATCGTCGTCTCCGGTGATTACAAGCGGGAGCGCGACCCGACCTGCGCGCCCTTCGAGCCGGTCGTCTGCGACGTCTTCATCACCGAGGCGACCTTCGGCCTGCCGGTCTTCCGCCATCCGCCGGCGAGCGCCGAGACCGCCAAGCTGCTCGATTCCGTCCGGCTCTTTCCCGAACGCACGCATATCGTCGGCGCCTATTCGCTGGGGAAGGCGCAGCGATTGATGGCGCTGATCCGCGAGGCCGGCTACGAGCGGCCGCTCTTCCTCCATGGCGCGGTCGAGAAGATCACCGAGCTCTACCA
>JAEXUU010000491.1 GCA_023452965.1 Pseudomonadota bacterium
GGTCATGTACAGCGCGCCCTATGCCGACACCTCGCTGGCGGTTTACGGCGCCAAGGGCCTCGCCTTGAAATCGGCCGCGGATATCGGGCGCAACCGCGTCGCCGTCGCCAAGGGCACGACCGAGGACCTCGTCCTGACCGCGCTCGCCCCGGGTGCCGACATCATGCGCACCGAGGACAATGCGACGGCTGTCCAGGCCTATCTCTCCGGGCATGCGCAGTTGCTGGCCGCCAACAGCGTCGTGGTCGTCGAACTCGCGAAGAAGAACCCGGCCAAGGAATTCGACTTCAAGTTCGCGCTGCGCCGCGCGCCCGCCCATGTCACCGTCCGGCTCGGCGAGCACACCCTGCTGCGCTGGCTCGACACGCTGATCTTCCAGAGCACTCTGAACGGCGATCTCGACGAGCTGCACAAGAAGTGGCTCGGCGGCCCGATGCAACCTTTGCCGGCACTCTGAGCCCGGTCGGGCAGGGCGGCGCGACGGGAAGGGACCGCATGTCGAAGCATGATTTCTCGCGCGAGGAGTTCGCCGCGCGCCGAGCGGCCGTCAGCCGGGCGATGGCCGAGCGAGGGCTGGACTGGCTGATCCTCTTCCACCCGGTCTCGATCCGCTGGCTGACCGGGTCGGACGCCAAGAGCTATCAGGAGTTCCAGTGCCTGCTGGTGCCGGCTTCCGGCCCGCTGACGATCATGGCGCGCGAGGGCGAGCGCAACGAATTGCAGGACGAGGCACTGGTCGACCGGATCGAGACCTTCGGCGGCGGCGAGAACGAGGATGCGATCCCGCGCTTCGAGCGTCTCGCCGACGAGCTTGGCCTGCTGCGTGCGCGATGCGGCATGGAGGTGCCGGCCTATTACCTCCACCCGCATCACTATGTCCGCCTGCGCGAGTTGCTCGGCTCCAGCCTGGCGGCGGAAACCACCAGCCTCGTGCCCGATCTCGGCCTGGTAAAATCGCCGGCCGAGCTCGCCTACATCCGGCGCGCGAGCTCCATTGCCGACGAGGCGATGGCGGTGTTCGCGGCCGGTCTTCGGCCGGGCCGCAGCGAACTTGCCCTGGCCGGCAACGTCTATGGCGCCCTGCTTGCCCGCGGCAGCGGGCTTGCCGCCAGTCCGATCAACCTCGTCGCGGGCGCACGCTCCGGCTATAGCCATGGCGCGCCGACCGAGCGCCTGCTTGCGGCGGGCGATTACGGCAGCGTCGAGTACGGCGCGACCTGGCGTCGCTATACCGCGACCATCGGCAGGCAGTTCAGCCTGGGACCGCCGACGCCGCGCATGCGCGAGCTCTACGACATCGTCCGGCGCGCCTGCGATGCCTGCATCGCCGAGATTCGCGACGGTGCCCCGGCAACGGCGCCGCATGAGGCGGCCAGGCGGGTGATCGGCGCTGCCGGGCTGGAGCAGGGCAGGGTCCACACTTCGGGCTATGGCCTCGCGCCCGGGTTTCCGCCGACATGGGGCGAGCCGGTCCACATGATCGGCGGCAGCGACTATGTGCTGCGGGCCGGCATGGTGCTCAGCGTCGAGCCGCCGGTCTTCCTCGGGGATGAGCGCCTTGGCGCGCGCATTATCGACAATGTGCTGGTGACCCGCGACGGCTGCGAACTGCTCTCGCGGACCTCGCGGGATCTGATCGTCGTCGGCTGAGTTGGCGCGCGCGCAAACGGGCATGTTCCCAAATCGCCGCCTTGGTGCTATTGCGTTGCGCGTCGCAGCGCGCATCGAGAGGCCGCGGCGACGGTTCGGCAAGCGTTTTCATGCACTTGCGGAGCTTCGGGGTATAGCGCAGCCCGGTAGCGCATCTGCTTTGGGAGCAGAGGGTCCCAGGTTCGAATCCTGGTGCCCCGACCATTCTCGAAAAGGCCCGGCCGCTGGCGGCGAAGACGAGGAAGAGCATGACGGCGCGCATCTATTGCCCCGCTCGGACGGCGATGCAGTCGGGCACGGCCAAGACCGGCCGCTGGCTCCTCGAATACGAGCCGGAGCGGCCGCGTGAGATCGAGCCGCGGATGGGCTGGACCTCGTCGAGCGACATGAAGAGCCAGCTCAAGCTCTGGTTCGACAGTGCCGATGAGGCGGTCGCCTACGCCGAGCGCAACGGCATACCCTATCGCCTCGAGCAGCCGCACGAGCCGAAGCGGCGCCCGATGGCCTATTCGGACAATTTCAGGTTCAACCGCGTCGGGCAGTGGACGCACTGACGCCTTGCACTTCCGGCGGGGCGCCAGCCCTTCGCATCGCTACGGGCCCGTAGCTCAGCTGGATAGAGCAGCAGCCTTCTAAGCTGCTGGTCGCAGGTTCGAATCCTGCCGGGCTCGCCATTGATCACGTAGTAGTTCGCCTTTGTTCTGATCGCCGTTCTGACAGCTAGACTGCTGGTCATCCTGGCTTTCGACCGCCGTTCACCTGCATGACGCGGCTTTCCAGGGCGGCAATGCGCTGGCGCATTCTGCTTGTCGGAGCTGGTTCGGCGCCCCCCGACAGTCCTTACGGTATGACGAGCCCTCGCGCCCGCGATTTGCTGGTGAGGCGGCATGTGCAGCCGGTCCCGATCGTTGCGCGGCGCGTCAGCGTGCATGTCCGCTGTGGTGTCTCGCAGCGACGCCCGGTCCGGCGCGGGCCCTGGCCTTCCACAAGGCCATAGCGAGGCAGATAGGCGGGGGCTGCCATCGACCGTGGTCCCACGGGGTTGATGCCATAATCGATCGGCGGGCCGGCGCCCGGGATGCCCCCTCCGTCAGAGTGCAGCCTGATGTCAGGCACATGATCGGTGATGGAAGGTGGCCCCAGGCCGCGCCGCGGACCATCCGGCGTGAGCGGGGCGTTGCCGGGCGTGCCGATATACTGGGCGTTGGCGGGAAGGCTCAGCAGCAAGGCCAACGCCGCCGCCGTCCTTGCAATGGCAAATGCCTTCATGGCGGACCACCGTGCAGCTTGGGGCGGGATCAGGAAAGCCCAGTCAAGTCGTCGGGGCGCAGGATCGCGCGTCGCGCACGATGATAGCGGTGGATCATGGTGCGAAGCCAGCCCGATGAAATCGTCGGCTCCGGCCCGTCTCGCCCGGTTCGGCAAAGGCCGGACGCTTCTGGGGGCCTTCTGATGATTGGTCCGGC
This sequence comes from Pseudomonadota bacterium, assembly GCA_023452965.1. The sequence goes on from JAEXUU010000491.1 coordinate 3,117, forward strand.
CGCGCGCGGGGCCGGACCAATCGTGCATGTCAGGTCGCGGTCGCCGCGGCCGTAAGGGCTATCTCAGTAGACCCAGCGGCAGACCCGGCGGCGGCGGCCGAACCGGTCGCGCGTCACGGTGCAGACCTGGCGACGCCGGCGCGGCCCGCGATAGTACTGGGTAAACTCCGCAGGCGCCTCGTCGAGCTTGGCGACGGTGTCGAGAGGCAGGTCGGACGCCTTTGCCGCCTCGCTCGCGACCATGCTGCCAACCGCGGTGACAGCGGCGCCGCCGAACATGGCAGTGAGAAATGAACGTCGATTCATTGGAAGCTCCTTCGGGTGAGGGCCCCAACAGAGTCGCGCAAGGTTAACAAATGGTTGCCGGAAACGGTGGTGTCGGTGGCATTCGTCGCCCGAGATTGGGCACCCCCTCATGCTCCGGAAGTGGATGTCGGGCGAATGACGCCTTGTCCCAGAATGCGGGCGAGAGCGTCGGAAAGGCCGGTGCTCGCCACGGGGGCCGGCAGCGCCAGATCCCCGGCGGGTGGCTTCGGCGATGGATTTCGCGCGGCTTCGAGCACAGCGGCGAAGCCGGCCTTCGTCGAGCAGATCACCGGGACGTCGACATGGGGCTGCACACGTTCCGCCAGCCCGGCGAGGCCGGCGGCGCCGAGGATGACCGCGCCGGCGCCATCCCGCTCCACCGTCCTCCGGCAGGCCTGCGCGAGAAGCGCGATCGATCCTTCCGGGTCGCTGGCGATGTCGCCGCCGGTCGGCGCCACCGTCTCGACGGCGGCGAGGCTGGGGC
>JAEXUU010000511.1 GCA_023452965.1 Pseudomonadota bacterium
GCCCGCATCCTCGCCGGCCTGCCGCGGGCCTGGAACATCCTGGAGCGGATGGTCCCGCCGGATTTCAGCCGCTGGCAGCTCTTGCTCACCGGCATGGTCGAGAGCGTGCAGATCGCCATCGCGGCGACGATCGTGGGTGCGGTCTTCTCGATCCCGATCGGCATCGCCGCCGCCGCCAATCTCTCGCCGCGCCCGCTCTACCTTGCCGCGCGCGGGCTGATCGTGGTCGGCCGGACCTTTCACGAGGTCATCATCGCGATCTTCTTCGTCAAGCTCTTCGGCTTCGGCCCGGTCGCCGGGCTGCTGACGCTCGCCTTCTCCTCGGCGATCTTCCTCGGAAAGATGCTGGCCGAGGATATCGAGAACATGAAACCCGGCCCGGTCGAGGCGATCCGCGCCACCGGCGCGAGCTTCGGCCAGATATTCGGCTATGCCGTGGTGCCGCAGGTACTGGTCAAGACGCTGGGCGTGCTGATCTACCGGCTCGATTCCAATCTGCGCCATTCGACTGTGATCGGCATCGTCGGCGCCGGCGGCATCGGCCAGACGCTCTCGGCCTCCTTCTCGCGCTATGATTTCGATTTCGCCAGCGCCATCCTGCTGACCATCGCCGCCATGGTCGCCTTCGGCGAATGGTTCAGCGACTGGGCACGGCGGAGGCTGAGATGACCGTGCATCAGCCCGAGCCACGCGGCACGCCCGTGCCGGCCCGCCTCTATCCCGACAGCTGGGAGCGCTATTCGTTTAAGGAGCGCCTCGTCCACTGGCTCTGGCTCGGCGGCATCGCCTTCGCCGCCGCCTGGTCGGTCTCTGCGCTCGACATCGAATGGGCCTTCTTCGCCGATGCGCATGAGCAGGCGGCCGACCTGATCGAACGGATGTGGCCGCCGCGCTGGTCCTATTTCCCGCGCATCGTCCAGCCCCTGATCGAGACGCTGCATATCGCGACGCTCGGCACGATGATCGCGGTGCTCTTCGCCCTGCCGGTCGCCTTCCTGGCGGCGCGCAACACCACGCTGAACCAGGGCACCTGGCTGATCGGGCGCGCCATGCTGGTGCTCTCGCGCTCGATCAATACGGTGATCTGGGGTCTGCTCTTCGTCGCGATCTTCGGGCCGGGCCCGGTCGCCGGCATCTGTGCCGTCGCGGCGCGCTCGGTCGGCTTCATCGCCAAGCTCGTCGCCGAGGCGATCGAGGAGGTCGATGCCGGCCAGATCGAGGCGGTCGAGGCGTCCGGCGCCCGCACCTTCCAGGTCTATGCGGTGGCGATCCTGCCGCAGATCCTCCCGGCGCTGATCGGCACCACGATCTATCGCTGGGACATCAATGTCCGCGAATCCAGCGTGCTCGGCTTCGTCGGTGCCGGCGGCATCGGCCTCCTGCTCTACGCCTCGATCAACCAGTTCGCCTGGTCGCAGGCCATCGTCATCCTGATCGCCATCCTCGGCATCGTCATCCTCAGCGAAGCGCTCTCCGCCTATGTCCGTTCCCGCATCGTCTGAGCGGCGCAGCCTCACCGATTTCCCGGCCGGCATCTGCGACCTGATCTCGCGCTATGACGGCTTCCTGCTCGACCAATGGGGCGTGCTGCATGACGGCAGCCGGCCCTATCCGAAGGCGCTGGCCTGCCTCGAGCGGATGCGACAAGCCGGCAAGGCGGTAATCATCCTCTCTAACTCCGGCAAGCCCGGCAGCGAGAACGAGGCGACGCTTGCGAGACTGGGTTTTCCGCGCGCGCTCTACGACCATCTGGTCTCGGCCGGGGACGATGCCCGCGACGCGCTGATGGCAGGCGGCGAGCCGGCGTATCGCGGGCTCGGCCGCAACTGCCTGCTGCTGGTGCGCCCGGGCGAGGAGCGCCTCGCCGACGGCCTCGGCCTGACGCCGACCGACGATCCGGACGCCGCCGATTTCATCCTGCTGATGAGCATGGAGCCACCGGCCCAGTCCGTCGCCGGCTGGCGTCCCTTGCTGGAACGGGCCGCCGCCCGCGCCATCCCGATGATCTGCGCCAATCCCGACCACCACCGCGTCCATGCCGATGGCCACCTCCACGAGGCGCCGGGCCTCGTCGCCCTCGCCTATGAGGAGATGGGCGGGACGGTGCACTATCACGGCAAGCCGCATGCGCGGATCTACCGGACCTGCCTGCGCCTGTCGGGGCTCCCCGCCGCCCGGTTGCTGGCGATCGGCGACTCGCTCGAGCACGATGTCGCCGGCGCAGCGGCGGCCGGGATCGACGCCGCCTTCATCGCCGGCGGCATTCATCGCGGCGAACTGCGCTGGTCGGCGACGGGCGAACTTGAGCCCACGAGCTGCCGGCGCCTCTTCGCACGCGACGGCCTGGCGCCGCAGTTCGCACTGCCCTGGTTCCAGTGGGACTAGAGCCCGAGCGTTGTAGTCCTCTCGCCCGGCCGGAAACGCTTCACCCCCGACGCAAGGCGCCGGGGGTGAGATCATAGCCGATGCGATTGGCCGGGAATGCGCTGACGCTCAGCTCTTCAGCTTGGCGTTGCACTGGCTCCAGTAGCCGCCGCCCTTCTCGATCCATTTCAGCTCGCCATTGGCGTTCGCCGTCTTGTTGGCGTTGTACTGGTCGGCGCAGGTCTTGAGGCGTGCCTTGCCGGCCGTCTCGTTGCTGTATTTCGAGGCGACCGCCTTCGGGAACACCGCTGCCTTGGCCTTGCCCATAGGCTTGGCCGGAGCGCTGGCCGGAGTGGCGGCGGGGGTCTCGGTCACCGCAGCGGCGGCATCGGCATCGGCCGCATCGTCATCGCCGCATTGCGCCTTGCGGAAGTCGTTCCACTTCTGGCCCTTAAGCGTGTTCGCCTTCTTCGCGTCCTGATACTTCGCGCTGCATTCCTTCATCGTCAGCGCCGAGGCCGGCGCGGCCATGAAGCCCACGGCGAGGCATGCGAGCGCAGTCGAAAAGACGAGGTTTCTCATGGGAAGTCTCCTTCGGGCGATGAGTCGCACTCACCAGCGCGAGATTAAGCCGCGATGCGTCATCCTGTCATCGCCATGCAGGAACTTCCTTGCTCACGATGCGTTCCCCTCGCCGCAATCTTTCGGGAGCATGAGATGAACCGGCCTGCTGCCTTCGTCACCGCCGTGAGCCTCGCGCTAGCACTGGCTGCCTGCAACACTGTCGAGCAGCGCGTCGGCGGAGCGGCGGTCGGCGCCGGCACCGGCGCGGTCGTCGGCGGCCCGGTCGGCGCCGTGGTCGGCGGGGCCCCGGGCGCGGTCAGTGCACCCACCCTCGTCCGTTCGA
>JAEXUU010000516.1 GCA_023452965.1 Pseudomonadota bacterium
CGACCGGCCGGATACCGGGCGACTATCGAACCCGTCGGCAGCTACCTAATTCCGCTTAACCCCGGCGGCGCCTGGATCCGACCTAAAAAATCGGCTCCAGGCGCCACCGAAAACTAGGCGCTTTGGACCAACCTATCTCGCTGCTCTGAAGGTCCGCTTCCTGGCAGACCGTCAACGTCGGCAATTGTGAAGGGTTTCGGATGCCGGCCCGTGCGAGCTGGGATGGTCCGGGTTGAGGGCCGGCGTTCGAAAGCCTCCAGTGGAGGAAGCCGCGGCCCGGGGCCGTGCGCTATGGGGATTTCGCGGCGCGGCCTAGTTGGCGGGCTCGTGCGAGGCGTGGATCGAGGGCGCTATGTTCTGTCCGGGATGCCCGGCAGCCTGAGGTTTGCTGCGCCTGGGACGGATGCGGGCCCGCCGCAATCTCCATTTCCGTCGTCGGGCCGAAGAAGATCGCCCGCTCTCTGGCTGAGACCGGTTGTGGTCCGTCTGGGTGTCGCCCCGGCGCCATCGTCATGATGTGTCGATCCTGACGGCGAAGATGGTGCGCGGCGCTGTGCCCGGCGCGAAGCGCTCGACGAGGATCATGCGGCCACCGCAGCAGGGGCAAGGTGGCCTCCGCTCATCGACTGGATCGGATTGTTCGGCCGAGATCTCTGCTTCACGATCTGCCGTCATGGCGTCCGGTGTTGGCGCCGCGATGATCTGCCTGATGCGGGCGATGGTGCCGGCGCGCCGGCTCGAGGCGAGCAATCCATAATGCCGGATGCGGTGGAATCCGTCGGGCAGGACGTGGAGCAGGAAGCGGCGGATGAACTCGAAGGCCGTCAGCGTCATGGTCTTGCGCCAGGTCTCGCCGGCGGAGCGGGCGCGATAATCCTTCCAGCGGAACGTGACCCCGTGCCGATCCATGGCAATGATGCGGCTGTTGGCGATGGTGACGCGGTGGGTGTAGCGGGCGAGATAGGCCAGCACGGCCTCAGGTCCGCCGAAGGGGCGCTTGGCATAGACGACCCAGTCGGCTCGTCGCAGCGGCGCCAGCACGGTGGCGAAGGCCTCGGCTTCGGCCAGATGGGCGAGATCGCCATGGAAGGCGAGCCGCCCGGAAGCATTGAGAGCGGCGAGCCCTTCGAGGAAGAGCCTGCGGAACAGCCGCGAGAGCACGCGCACGGGCAGGAAGAAGCCAGGCCGGCACGGGATCCAGCGAGCGCTGTCAGGCGACAATCCGCCTCCGGGTGCGATGATGTGGAGATGGGGATGATGGGTCATCGCCGATCCCCAGGTGTGCAGCACCGAGGTGAAGCCGATGCGGGTACCGAGATGCCGGGGATCGCTCGCAATGGTGGCGAGCGTCTCGGCTGCTGCCTTGAACAGAAGGCCGTAGACGGCGGCCTTGTTTTGGAAGGCGATGGCCGCGACCGGTGCCGGCAGGGTGAAGACGAGATGATAGTAGGGCACGGGCAGCAGGTCGGCCTGCCGGTCCGCGAGCCAGTCCTTCGCCGCCGCGCCCTGGCATCGTGGGCAGTGCCGGTTGCGGCAGGAGTTATAGGCGATCGTCGCGTGATCGCAGTCGCCGCAGGCCATGACATGGCCGCCGAGCGCAGCCGTCCGGCAGGCCCGGATTGCACCGATCACCTTGAGCTGGCCACGGCTGAGCCGATGGCGCGCGAGGAAGGCGTCGCCATGTCGGTTCAGGATGTCCGCGACCTCCAGCGAAGGCCGCGCCATGATCGGCGCGGAGCGTTACGGCGGCGGCGGCGGCGCCAGCAGCGCGAGCGGGCTGGTCACCTCGCGCAGCGTCTTCAGCGCGACGCGGGTGTAGACGGCGGTGGTGTCGAGCTTCCTGTGGCCGAGCAGGACCTGGATCACCCGGATATCGGTCTTCCGCTCCAGCAGATGTGTGGCGAAGCTGTGCCGCAGCGTGTGCATGGACACCCGCTTGTCGAGCTTGGCCGCAACGGCTGCGGCATGACAGGCCCGGTTGAGCTGGCGCGTCGTGATCGGCTGGCCCGGCTGCTGGCCGGGGAAGAGCCAGCCACGCGGGCGCTTCACCCGCCACCATTGCCGCAGGAGGTCGAGCAGGTCGGGCGCGAGCATGACATAGCGGTCCTTGCGGCCCTTGCCCTGCTCGACCCGGATCAGCATGCGCGCGCTGTCGACGTCGGCGACCTTGAGGTTGGCGATCTCCGACACGCGCAGGCCGCAGCCATAGGCGATACTCAGCGCGGCCCGGTCCTTCAGGCTCCGCGCATGGGCCAGCAGCAACGCCACCTCTTGCGTGTCCAGCACGACTGGCAACCGCTCCGGCGTCGGGATCCGCGCCATGCGGTCACCGAAGCCGGTCCGGCCCAGCGTGACGTGGAAGAAGAACCGCAGCGCCGTGCATGCCAGGTTCATCCGGGCGTAGCTGGCGCCGAGCGAGGCCAGGTGAAGCTGATAGCGCCGCAGGTCCTCCGGCTCGGCCCGGTCCGGCGGCAAGCCAAGGAAGGCCGTGAACTCACGCACCTGCCGGACATAGTCGCGCTGCGTGTGCTCGCTAAACCGGCGGATGGTCATGTCCTCGATCATCCGCTGGCGTAGCGGACTGACGGTGACGGGATCGATCATGGAAGCCTCCGAGGATCAGGGAAAACGACCCTGAAATCCTCGAATGCAGCGCCTCACAGGCAAAATCTCAGCAATTACCGAGCCGCAGCGCACTGCCGCGACAGCGGCTTAGTCCATTGGCGCAACGCTGCCTCGACCCAGCTCCCGCAACATACTGCAAAATTGGGGAGCGCTGGGATTGCCAATCGGCGAAGGTGACGGGCGCAAGGTTGCGAGCACGCGTGAGAACGCGGCGTGAGGGCAATATCAATCGAGCGGGCGGGGACAGGCTGGGCCGATGCATGATCTGACTTGCTTCACTGGTCATGCACCGGCCTTGTTTCATCAGCGATAAGCGACGATCCTCTGCCTCTGCTGGCCGAGCCCGTCGATCCCGAGCTCGACGACGTCGCCGGCCTTGAGCCAGATCGGCTCCGGCTTTTTGCCCATACCGACGCCGGACGGCGTACCGGTCGCGATGATGTCGCCTGGCATCAGGGTCATGTAGCGGCTGACATAGGAGACGAT
>JAEXUU010000525.1 GCA_023452965.1 Pseudomonadota bacterium
GGTCATGGTACTCTCACACAACTCAACAGACCTACTTCTTCCCGACCGTACCCCTCCGGACTTAAATTTTGCCTAAGGCAACCACGCAGGCTTTCTGTATGCCGCCCGTCAGGAATTGCTCTTCACCGACTTGACCCGGTCGAGCGGCACCTTGATCGCACCGATCAGCAGGGTCGGGACCGCAGTCGAGAAGTCGACGCCGTCGACGATGCCGGTGACCTCGGTCTTGACCGTGATCGCGGCACCGGAAATGTCCGTGGCGTCGACCGTGATGGTGTATTCGCCCTCGGGAGCGACCGAGCCGGTCGAGGTCTTGCCGTCCCAGCGATAGCTCTGATCGCCGGCCGTCAGCGTCGTCGTGGCGGTCTGCACGACCTTGCCGTTCACATCCTTGATGGTGATCGTCGCCGTGCCGCCCTTCGAGGCGTTGAGCTTCCACTCGGCCTTGTCGTCCTTGAGTTGGGTCGCGGCACCGTCGGCCGTCACCTTCTGGCCGACGAAGCCGATCGCGCTCGCCCCGGTCGTCGCCTTGCTGACCCCGAGCAGCGCGGTCAGCGTCTCATTCTGCTTGAGCTGCTGCTCGACGCCGGCGAACTGCACCAACTGCTGGGTGAACTGGTTCGTGTCGAGCGGGTCGAGCGGGTTCTGGTTCTTGAGCTGCGTCGTCAGCAGCGTCAGGAACTGGTCGAAATTATTGGCGATCGAGGTGCCGCCGCCACTTGCATTGGTCCCGTTCTGCGCGGCGGTGACGGCCGAATTGCTCAGCTTGCCGGTGTTGGAGATGCTCACGGTATCGCCTCTCTTCAGATGCTGAGGTCGACGCCGCCGAGGCTTGCGGCCCGGCGCTGCGGCGCCATCTCGGTGACGGGCCCGGCCTCTTCTGTGGTCTCGATCCAGGCCCGACGCGTGCGTCCGCCCTCGTCTTCCTGGCGGTGCTGGCGCGAGCTCTGATCGGCGGAATCCCGCAGGCTCATCTCGACCCCACCTTCGGAAGGCTTCAGCCCGGCCTGCTCGAAGGCCCGTTCCAGCGTCCGCGCATCGCGCTGCAGCAGATGTAGCGTCTCGACCCGGTCGACCGTCAGCTTGGCGCTGCCCTCGCCCTTGTCGGAGATCTCCAGGCGGACATCGACGCGGCCGAGCTCGGCCGGATCGAGCCTGATGTCGAAGCGCTTGTTGCCGGCGAGCGCCCGCGCACCGATCTCGACCGGCACGACATGCAGCGGCGTCGGCCTCGTGGTCTCAACCGGAGCCCGGGCATTCGCCTCTGCCTGGGCCTGCGCATTGGCCTGGGCAGAAGCCTCGAGCGGCGCAAGCGGCGACTCCGGCCTTGCCGGCACCTGCGGAGCGGCGGCCGGGACGGCCTGGACGTTCGCGGGCGCCGCCTGTTGCGGCGCATCCGCCTTGCCGGCCTCGGTCGCCGCAGGAACCTGTCCGGCACCTGCTGCGCGCTCGGCGTGCTTGCCTTCGGCGCCGGCCGTGGCGGTCATGGTACCGGTCTGTCCCGTGCCGGCCTCGTCGGCCGTTTCGGGGTCGGCCTTGACGGCCTCGGCCGGCAGCATGGTGCCTGCAACCGTCGGCTTGGCTACGGCCTTGCCCTCGCCGGCAACGACTTCGCCACCGACGCTGCCCTCGCCTTCCGCCTGGACCGGAGCGGTTGGAGCCGGCACCACGACGGCGGCAGCCGGCAGCGCGTTCACAACCTCCGCCTTGCCGTTCGGCACAGCGCCCGCCTCTTTGTCTGCTGCGTCGTCTGGCTCGGCAGCGGTGCCGGGCTGCTGGATCGTGGCGACAAGCGCCAGGAATTGCGTCGCGATCTCGCTAGGGCTGGTTGGAGGCTTCGCAGCCTCCGGCGGCGTTTCGCCAGTCGCGGCAATGACATCCGGGGCGGGTTGCGCCGCTCCCTCGGGCGCCGCTGCGAGCCCTGGCTTGCCCGTCTCGACCACGTGCGGCACCGGCTGCGGCAGGATTGCGATCATCTCCTCGCCGATCAGCGGCTTATCACCAGCGACAGGCTTTTCGGCAGGCACCTCGCCGGGCTGCAGGCCCGCATCGGCCCGGCTCCCGTCGACCTTCGTCTCGCCGGTCGCCTTGCCGCCTTCGGTCTTCTCCGCTCCGTCCGGAGGCGTCGCTTCAGCAACCTCCTTGCCGCCTGCTCCGGCGCGTTCCGCCGCCGCGGCTTCGCCGGCGCCGCGCCCCGGCTCGACGCGCGTGCGCTGGCGGCTCGGCCCATCCTGCTGACCGGGCTTTTCGGCCTGCGGCAGGGTGAAGACCTCATCCGTCCCGCGCGCCTTGGCCGGCTCGCGGCGAGCGGGCGGCGCAGTCTCGAACGGAGAACGCGAGATCGACGCGGTGGACATGAAGGACTCCGGAACGGCCAGATGGCGAAGGGCGCCAGCCTCGCCACAGCAAGAGCCGGGCCAGATAAATTACCGCGTCAAATCAGTTACTTGACGGATCCAACTTGGCTAAGCCCCGGCAGGAAGCGCCGCATCGCCGAACCGGCCCGGCAGTATTTGCCGGGCGGATGCTGGTCCCGACCCGGCAAAGCCGGTATAGAACCCGTCAAGTGGGCACCCCGCCCTCGTTTGCCGCGCGCCAGAATTCATCATGACCGCCCCGCTCAACTCGCTGGACATCGCCAAGCCGCCTGCGGCGACACGCGTCGTCGCCGCGATGTCGGGCGGCGTCGATTCCTCCGTGGTCGCGGCGCTGCTCAAGCGCCAGGGCTATGACGTCGTCGGCGTCACGCTCCAGCTCTACGATCATGGTGCCGCCGTGCACCGCGCCGGGGCCTGCTGTGCCGGCCAGGACATTCACGACGCCCGCCGCGTCGCCGAGGCGATCGGCATCCCGCATTATGTGCTGGATTACGAGAGCCGCTTCCGCGACGCGGTGATCGAGCGCTTCGCCGAAAGCTATCTCGCCGGCGAGACGCCGATTCCCTGCGTCGAATGCAACCGCACCGTGAAGTTCCGCGACCTGCTCGGGCTCGCCCGCGAACTCGGGGCGGATGCGCTCGCCACCGGCCACTATGTCGCCAGCCGCGATCTCGGCAACGGCCATCGCGGCCTGTTCCGCGCCGCCGACGAGAACCGCGACCAGAGCTATTTTCTCTACGCCACCACGCAGGAGCAGCTCGACCTGCTGCGCTTCCCGCTCGGCGAGATGGAAAAGGCCGAGACCCGCGCACTCGCCGCCGAATTCGGCCTCGCCATCGCCGACAAGCCCGACAGCCAGGACATCTGCTTCGTGCCGAACGGCCGCTATGCCGACGTCATCGAGCGGCTGAAGCCGGGCGCTGCCCGCCCCGGCCAGATTGTCCATCTCGACGGGCGCGTGCTTGGCCAGCACGAAGGCGTGCTGCGCTACACGGTCGGCCAGCGCAAGGGTCTCGGTATCAGTGGCGCCGAGCCGCTCTATGTCATCGCTCTCGACGCGCAGAACGCCCGCGTCATCGTCGGCCCGCGCGAGGCGCTGAGCGTCAGCCGCGTCGACCTGCGCGACCTCAACTGGATCGGCGACACGCCGCTCGCCGAACTGCCGCCCGAAGGCCTCGAAGTCGCGGTCCGCGTGCGCTCGACCCGGGCGCCGCGCGAGGCGCGTCTCCTCGTCGACGACAGCGGCGTCCACGTCCTGCTCGCCCAGGGCGAGGAAGGCGTCTCGCCCGGCCAGGCCTGCGTGATCTACGATCATGCCGGCGCAGGCGCGCGCGTCCTCGGCGGCGGCGTCATCCTGGCTGAGAAGACCCGCCGCATTCCCGACACTCCGGAACTTTCGCTCGCGACATCATGACGGCTGGCAAGGGTCTCGACGCGCAGAAGCGCGTCTATGC
>JAEXUU010000646.1 GCA_023452965.1 Pseudomonadota bacterium
TCGCGATAGAAATCGTATCGGATCTCGTCGGCGTTGAAGAGGCCGCGGGTCAGCGGATGATCTTCCGCCCAGAAATCGTTGCGGCGCTTCAGCACCAGCATCTCGCCCGGCTTGACCTCCTCGACCCGGTAGGGACCGGAGCCGAGCGCCGGCTTGAAGCTGGTGTCGCCGAACTTTTCCGCGTCCGTGGCGTGCTTGGCGAAGATCGGCATGGCGCCGATCACCAGCGGCAATTCGCGGTTGGAGCCGTCGCCGAGCTCGAAGACGACCGTGCCGGGCGAGGGCGCCTCGGCCTTGGTAATGCGGGCGAGACTGGAGCGGTGGAACGGCTTGCCCTTGGTCTTCAGCATCTCATAGGTGAAGATCACGTCGGCGGAGGTCACCGGCTGCCCGTCAGAGAAGCGGGCGCGCGGATCGATCTCGAAGACCAGACGGGTCCGCTCCGGATTCAGCTCGACCCGGCTGGCGAGCAGGCCATAGGCGGTGAAGGGCTCGTCCGCGGAGCGGAACAGCAGGCTCTGCTGGACATAGCGTGGCACCGCATCGGGCGCGACGCCGAGCACCACGAGCGGGTTCAGGCTGTCGAAGGTGCCTTGCTGGCCGAAGATGATTCGCCCGCCCTTCGGGGCCGCCGGATCGGCATAGGGCAGATGCGTGAACCCCTTCGGCAGGGCCGGCTCGCCATGCATCGCGATGGCGTGATCGCTACCCTGCGCGGCGGCCCGCGGCGCGCCCGCAAACAAGCCAAGGCATGCCGCACCCCCGAGCACGAGCCCGAGAACGCAACGCCGGCGTGCGGATGCGACAAGATTCCGAAGCATGAAAGGCCCTGATTCCCTGCCGGACCATACCATGCGGCCCAAGCCGGAGATGATAGCCAAAACACCGGGGTGCAAACTTACGTTTGGTCGCCTCTTTCGGGCTGGAAACCAAGGGAAGAACTCGCTAAACGCAAGCCGAGGCGTCATTCAAACGCCTTAATCGCGCCTGATGTGCTCATGCCAACCCCGGCTCCGGCACCATGCCGGTTGAGCTTTCGGTATTGCGCGCGGCCTCCATGTGCCGCTTAGCCAGTTTGCATGTTCGAGGAACTTCAGATGTCCGCTTCGTCTTGCCTGCCCCTGCACAAGGGCGCCACCGCGAAGAGCACGATCCGCGGCCTCGCGCTCGTACTGGGCGCGGCCGTCGCTCTCGCGCCTTTCTCCGCCATGTCCCAGGCGCAGCGTCCTGCCGCCAAGCCGGCGGCGCCGGCCCAGCAGCCGGCGCAGCAGCCCGCTCAGGGCCAGGGCGCCCAGAACGGCCCGACCGTCGTTCAGGTGAAGCCCGAGCCGTCGCAGACGAACTGGACGAAGGTCTGCGGCAAGGATCCGGCGGCCAACAAGGAAATCTGCTACACGACCCGCGACTTCGTCTCGGATCAGGGCCAGCCGGTGCTCGCCGTCGCCGTCTATGACGTCAAGGGCGACCCGAACAAGATCGTGCGCTTCCTGATGCCGCTCGGCCTGCTGCTGCAGCCCGGCATCCGCTTCGGCGTCGACACCGCCCAGCCGACCCCCGGCCGCTTCGCGATCTGCTTCCCGAACGGCTGCTTCGCCGAGGCGCAGATCAAGGACGACTTCATCAACCAGATGAAGAAGGGCACGAACCTGAACATCAGCGTCCAGAACCAGGGCGCGCGCGAGGTTTCCTTCTCGATCCCGCTGACGGACTTCGCCAAGGGCTTCGACGGCGCGCCGATCGATCCGAAGGTGCTCGAGGATCAGCAGAAGCAGCTCCAGGACGAGCTGGCCAAGCGCCAGGACGAACTGCGCAAGCGCCTCGGCGGCAGCGGCGCCAGCGCGGCTCCGGGCACCCCCGGTGCGCCGGCGGCTCCGGGCACGATGCCCGCTCCGGGCGCCGCGCCGGCTCCTGCGCCGATGCCCTGATCGAATGCCAGACTGCGACAATCGAGGCCGGACCGAAAGGTCCGGCGTTTTTTGTTGTTCTGAAGGACGGCGCCGGAACGGCTCAGCCGCGCTCGGCGCGCTCGGCCTGCTTGACCCGCTGCCAGAGCGCCTCGAGCTCGTCGAGAGACGCTTCGGCGGCATTTCTGCCCTCATCGGCGAGCCTTGCCTCGATCCCGGCGAAGCGGCGCTCGAACTTGGCGCTGGCGGCGGCGAGGCAGGCCTCGGGATCGGCATCGACATGCCGGGCGAGATTGGCGACGACGAAGAGGAGGTCGCCGATTTCCTCGGCGATGGCAGCCTTGTCGCCGCCTTCGAGGGCCTCCTCGATCTCCCTCGTCTCCTCGCGAATCTTGTCGAGCACGAGCCTTGCATCCTTCCAGTCGAAGCCGACGGTCGAGGCCCTGGCTTGCAGCTTCCAGGCGCGCGTCAGGGCGGGCAGGGCGGTCGGCACCCCCGCGAGTACGCCCTCCTCGGTGGATGGGGCCGGCAGCCCCGCGGCCAGATGCGCAGCCGCCTTGTCGGCCCGCTCCTGCGCCTTGATCTGGCCCCACAGCGCCTTGACCTCGGCCGGCGAGAGATCGCGCGCATCGCCGAAGACGTGCGGATGACGGCGGATCAGCTTGCTGGTGATCGCCTCGACGACGTCCGGAAAGGCGAAGGCGCCCGCTTCCTCGGCCATCCGCGCATGGAAAACCACCTGCAACAGAAGATCGCCGAGCTCGTCCTTGAGGTCGACGAGATCACCGCGGGCGATGGCGTCGGCAACCTCATAGGCCTCTTCGACGGTGTAGGGGGCGATGGAGGCGAAATCCTGCTCCAGATCCCATGGGCAGCCGGTTCCGGGCGTGCGCAGAGCCGCCATGATCTCGATCAGGCGGGCGATATCGCGATCGGGCTTCAACGCTGCAATTCTCCTTGGGGTGCGCTACCGTCCTCCCATGATTCAAGTGACCCCGTCCATTGCGATCGACGAGAGCCTGATCGAGGAGAGCTTCGTGCGCGCCTCGGGGCCGGGCGGCCAGAACGTCAACAAGGTCTCGTCGGCGGTCCAGTTGCGCTTCAACGCTGCGGCGGCCGATTTGCCGGATCATCTGCGCGAGAAGCTGCCGCGGGTCGCCGGAAAGCGCATGACGCAGGACGGCACCATCATCGTGGTGGCGCAGCGCTTTCGCGACCAGCAGCGCAATCGGCAGGATGCGCTGGAGCGCCTGCTCGCGATCCTGCGCGAGGCGGCCGAGCGCCAGAAGGCCCGCCGGCCGACCAGGGCGACCTATGGCTCGCAGCAGCGAAGGCTCGCATCGAAGGCAAAGCGCAGCCGCGACAAGAGCCTGCGTTCAGGCAAGCCCGGGGATGACTGAGGCAGGGACCGGCGCGAGCCGGGCACGAAGCGCCGGGCAGGGCCGGGCGCCGCGACCGATCAACCCGACCTATCTGCAGCGAGCGGCGATGCACTATCTCCATCGCTATGCGGTCTCGTCGAGCCAGCTCCAGCGGGTGCTCGAGCGCAAGGTCGAGCGCAGCTGCCGCCATCACGGCGGCGAGCCCGGTGAATTCTCCGGCATGGTCGCGGATGCGGTCGCGGCCTGCGTCAGGAGTGGCCTCGTCGATGACCAGCGCTTCGCCGAGGCGAGGGCGCAGAGCCTCCGGCGCAAGGGGCGTTCGGCGCGGGCTGTCTCGGCCGGCCTCGCGGCCAAGGGCGTGCCGCGCGAGATCGCCGCGGCAGCCCTGCCCGACAGCGACGAGGATGAGCTTGCCGCGGCCCGCATCGCGGCAAGGCGCAAGCGGCTCGGGCCCTGGAGCAGGCCCGGGCAGGAGCAGGACCGCCAGAAGCAGCTTGCCGCACTGGCGCGCGCCGGGTTCAGCATGAAAATCGCCCGCGCCGTGATCGACGACGCGGGCGAGATATAGAGCCGGAGCGGTCTCGTCTTGGAGGCGCTCAGTCCGGCTTGACGTTGGCGTCGGCGACGACCTTGCCCCAGCGTTCGACCTCGGACTTGACGAAGGCGCCGAAGGCCGCGCCGTAGAGATCCGGGGTTTCCGAGCCGTTCCGCTTCCAGGCGTCGCTGACCATCGGCGTCGCGAGCGCCTTCTTCACCTCGGCGGTCATCTTCTCGACGACCTCCGGCGGCGTGTTCTTGGGCGCCCACATCGCATACCAGGTCGAGACCTCGTAGCCGGGCAGGCCGGCCTCGGCCGCGGTCGGCACGTCGGGGAAGGCGGCGGTGCGCTTCGGCGCGGCGACGGCGAGCGCCTTGAGCTTGCCGCCGGAGATCTGCGCCGCCGAGGAGCCGAGCCCGTCGAAGGCGAGATCGACCTGGCCGGCGACCAGATCCTGCATCAGCGGGCCGGCGCCGCGATAGGGCACATGGGTGAAGTTGGCCTTGGACATCAGCTTGAACAGCTCACCGGCGAGGTGATGGGTCGTGCCGTTGCCGGCCGAGCCGTAGTTGAGCTTGTCCGGGTTCTTCCGGCCGTATTCGATCAACTCGGCCAGCGTCTTGGCCTCGACCTTGCCGGGATGGACGACCACGACCTGCGGCGGCTGCGCGATGATGCCGATCGGGATGAAGTCGGTCTGGATGTTGTAGTCGAGCTTGGGATAGAGCGCCGGCGCGATCGCGTGATGGGCCGCGCCGATGAAGAAGGTGTAGCCGTCGCCCGCCGCCTTGGAGGCCGCCGAGGCGCCGACCGTGCCGCCGGCCCCGCCGCGATTGTCGATCAGGATGCGCTGGCCGAGCTGCTGCTCGAGTTGCGCCGCCAACGGCCTGGCGAAGGCGTCCGTGCCACCGCCGGCCGGGAAGGGCACGATGAAGGTGACCGGCTTCTGCGGCCAGGCCTGGGCCTGTACCGGCGCCGAGGGCGCGAACTGGACAAGGGCGGCGAGCGCGATGGCGCCGAGCCAACCGGATTTGAGCATTCTGATCCTCCCCATGAGAACGCGGAAGAGGCTCTTTCCGGCCTCGTACCCGCCTGCCGCCCGGCAATGGCGGCCGGACGTTCCCGAGGATTAGGACATCACTGCTGACGAATGGCAAGAGAGCGCCGCCGCGGTTCCGCGGCCGTCGGCCTCACGCAAAAATCGGCGGGTTCAGATCAACGGAGGCGGCTCGTAGCAGGTGATCGGGGGAAGTTCGCCCTCATGGCGCACGATCTCGACGAGGCAGGAATGGGCGATCGTCGCCTGCCCGAGCCGGGAGGAACCACGGTCCTGGGTCAGCACGTTGGGGTTGCCGTGCTTGTCGAGCGATCCGACGCGGCCTGGTTCCAGCGGATCGTACCAGGCGCCGGTCGCCATCTGCACCACGCCTGGCATCACGGCATCCGAGA
>JAEXUU010000667.1 GCA_023452965.1 Pseudomonadota bacterium
CGAGTTTTTGGGCAACCCCAAGACCTCCTTCTCCTCGGCGACCGGCTTCATCCCCTTCCGCTCCGATCTCGGCGGCAGCTGGGCCGAGCTCAAGGCGGGCGTCGATGCCCAGATCGCCCGCAATGTCGCCCTCTACGCCTCGGCCGGATACTCAGTCGGCCTCAATGGCCGCGCCCACGCCTATGACGGAAGGCTCGGCGTCAAGGTCTCATGGTGAAGGAGCTTCGATGCCTGGAACGGGGCGACCACGGTGTTCGGCGCCGGGGTCTCCCGAGGACGACAGCAGACATCGGCTTGGTCGCAGGCCGAGCCGTGCGGGCATGTGCCCTTGGCTGCGGTCGCTCTCCAGACGGGACTTGAGAGGTGCCGGCTGACGCGCTACAGCGTGGGCCTCGGCAGAAGGATGTCAATGCGCAGAGGCCTCATCTGAACCGCATCCAGCGGTCTCAACAGCACCCAAGCGGTGCTTCTCTGTTTGCATTCCCATCTGCGGAAACATCATGAAGAACGTGGAAACGACGATCCGCGCCTATGAGGCGTCGACGGATCTCGAAACGCTGTCGGCCATCTGGTTCGAGGCTTCGCTCCTGGCCCATCCCTTCATCGGGGAGGAACGCCTGCGCGAGCAGCGTGCCCTGATCGAGACGAAATATCTCCCCGAGGCCGAGACCTGGGTGGCCTGTCGCGGCGGAGAGCCGGTGGGCTTCGTCAGCCTGCTCGACCACTTCATCGGCGGGCTCTTCGTCGCCTCCGGCCAGCAGGGCAACGGCATCGGCCGGACCCTGGTCGCCCATGCGCTGAAGCTGAAGGGCGAGCTCGTGCTCGAGGTCTACATCGGCAACAGGCAGGCCTACGCCTTCTACGAGGCGCTCGGCTTCAAGGAGCAGTCGCGGCGGGCCCAGGACGATGAGGGCCTGCCGTTTGAGAACGCGCAGATGCGCCTGAAGACCTGAAAATCGGCTGGGCGGTACCGCGCGTCGCCCTGCCTGTCCCCGGCGAATGCGGTTTCGGCCGCATTCGCTTTCGGCGCAAGGCTCAGCGCTCGGTGATCTTGAACTCGATGCGGCGGTTGCGGCGCCAGGCTTCGTCATTGTTGGCGACGTCGAGCGGCTGGAACTCGCCGAAGCCGGTGGCGGCGATGCGGTCGGCCGGGATGCCCTTGGTGATCAGGTATTCGACCACGGCGACGGCACGCGCGGTCGAGAGGTTCCAGTTCGAGGGGAACTGGGCCGAGCGGATCGGCCGGTTGTCGGTATGGCCGTCGACGCGCAGGATCCAGGGCAGGTCCGGCGGCATCTCGCGGCCGAGATCGGCGATGATGCCCCCGAGCTTGTCGAGCTCGCCGCGGCCCTCCGGCTTCAGCACCGCCTGACCGGCGTCGAAGAACACCTCCGACTGGAAGACGAAGCGGTCGCCGACGACGCGGATGTCGGGCCGCGTGCCGAGCACCTGGCGCAGGCGCCCGAAGAAGTCCGAGCGGTAGCGCGCCAGCTCCTGGACGCGCTGGGCCAGCGCGACATTGAGGCGCGAGCCGAGCTCGGCGATGCGCGTCTGCGCTTCCTTGTCCTTGGCCTCGGCGGCGCCGATCGCCTCTTCGAGCGCGGCGAGCTGGCGGCGCATGGCGAGAATCTGCTGGTTGACCAGCTCGACGGTGGCCTGGGCCCGCGCCGAAAGCTGCTTCTCGGCCTCCAGCGCCTTCTGGCTCTCGGCGAGCTGGGCCGGGGCGTTGCCATTGACGCTGTCGCGCATGCCCTGGAAGCGGCTGCGCTCGGCCTGCTCGGTGGTGAGCGTCGATTGCAGCAGGGCGAGCGAATCCTTGGCGTCCTTGCCGGCGGCGCGTTCCAGCGCCAGGAGATCGGTGAGCTCGGAGAGCTGGCGGTTCAGCCGGTCGAGCACCGTGTCCTTGCCCGAGATCTCCTGCGACAGGAAGAATTGCCCGAGCACGAAGACCGACAGCAGGAAGACGATGCCGATCAGCATCGTCGAGAGCGCGTCGACGAAGCCCGGCCAGAAATTGACGTCCTCGCGGCGATGGGAGCGGGACAGGGCCATGCGCGGCGCTCCTTTCGTTCAGATCGCGTCGATGCCGAAGCTCTGTGGCGCGCTCATGGCTCCGCCACCGTATCGGCTGCGAGGCGCTCGATCAGGCGCTTCAGGTCCTTTTCGCGCGCGGCCTGGGCTTCGACCCAGTCGCGAATCAGCTGCTGCTCGGAGCGCATGTGCTGGACGAGGCCCTGGATGCCCTCGGCGAGGTTGGCCATGGCCTGCGCGGCGGCGCGGCTGTTGGCGCCTTCCTGGATCGCGGCATGGAGCTTGTCGAAGCGCTCGCCAAGTCCGTCGAGGCTAGCGGCCTGGCTCGCTGCGGTGCTGGCGCCGAGATAGCCCTCGATCTCGTTGCGGAAGCGGCGCTGGGCCGGCGCCACCTGGAGCTCGAGGAAGCCGAGGACCAGCGAGCCGGCGATGCCGAAGAGCGAGGACGAGAACGACAGGCCCATGCCGGCGAGCGGCGCGGCGAGGCCGGCCTTGAGCTCGTCGAAGAGGACGCCGGCCTCAGCGCCGGTACGCAAGGTCTTGATGACGTTGCCGACCGAGGAGACCGTGTCGAGCAGGCCCCAGAAGGTGCCGAGCAGGCCGAGGAAGACGAGCAGGCCGGCGAGATAGCGCAGGACCTCGCGACCATCGTCGAGCCTGACCGCGATCGATTCGAGCAGGCTCGCGGCCTGGTCGGAGGCGAGGCTGCGACGCTGCAATGCGGGCAGGACCGCTGCGAGCGGGCTGATCACCTGCGAGCGGCGAAGTGCGGCGTCCGCCGGGCTGGCGGCGAGCCGCGTCGCGGCGCGCGCCTCGCTGTCGATGCGCCAGAGTTCCCGCAGCGCGATCAGCACGCCGACCAGCAATGCGCCGACGAA
>JAEXUU010000689.1 GCA_023452965.1 Pseudomonadota bacterium
CTTCCCGAACCACGATTGTGAGGTTCGAGAACGGCTTTTCGATACGAGCACCGCGACCGCGGGCCCGGGCGTGGAAGCGCTTCATGACAAGCGCTTTGCCGACGAATGCCTGGCTGACGACGAGATCGTCCACATCGAGGTTGTGGTTGTTCTCGGCGTTGGCGATGGCGCTCTCGAGACACTTCTTCACGTCGCGAGCGATACGCTTGCGGGAGAACTCGAGATCGGCGAGAGCCGCAGAAACCTTCTTGCCGCGGATAAGGGCCGCAACAAGGTTGAGCTTCTGGGGGCTGACGCGCAGCATGCGAGCGACGGCTTGAGCCTCGGTGTCGCTCAGTGCGCGAGGAGTCGCGGCCTTACCCATCTTACTTCCTCTTCGCCTTCTTGTCCGCCGCGTGGCCATGGAACGTGCGGGTCGGCGAGAACTCGCCAAACTTGTGACCCACCATTTCCTCGCTCACGGAGACGGGAATGTGCTTCTGTCCGTTGTAGACCCCAAAGGTGAGGCCCACGAACTGCGGGAGGATCGTGGAGCGGCGGCTCCAGATCTTGATGACCTCGTTGCGGCCCGAAGAACGGGCAGCCTCGGCCTTCTTGAGGAGGTAACCGTCGACGAACGGACCCTTCCAAAGCGAACGTGCCATGACGTGCCTCTATCCTTACTTCTTGCGAGCGTGGCGGCTCGACACGATAAACTTGTCGGTCCGCTTGTTCGAACGGGTTTTCTTGCCCTTGGTCGGTACGCCCCACGGGGTCACCGGATGGCGGCCACCGGAGGTGCGGCCTTCACCGCCGCCGTGCGGATGGTCGACCGGGTTCATCGAGACACCGCGGTTGTGCGGGCGACGACCCAGCCAGCGCGAGCGCCCGGCCTTGCCGTCGTTGGTGTTCATGTGGTCCGGGTTAGAGACCGCACCGACGGTAGCATAGCACTGACCGCTGATCAGACGCTGCTCGCCCGAGTTCAGGCGAACCACGACATAGCCCTGGTCACGACCGACGATCTGGGCGTAGTTGCCCGCCGAACGCGCCAGCGCCCCGCCCTTGCCGATCTTGAGCTCGACATTGTGGACGATGGTGCCGATCGGCAGCGAGCCCATCGGGGCGGCGTTGCCGGGCTTCACGTCGACCGAGTCACCGGCGACCACGGTGTCGCCGACAGCCAGGCGCTGCGGAGCCAGGATGTAGCTCAGCTCGCCGTCGGTGTACTTGATCAGCGCGATGAAGGCGCTGCGGTTCGGATCGTACTCGATCCGCTCGACGGTCGCCGCGACGCCGGCCTTGCCGCGACGCTTGAAGTCGATCAGGCGCAGCGTGCGCTTGTGGCCACCGCCGCGGAAGCGGACGGTGATGCGGCCGTTGTTGTTGCGGCCGCCCGAGGACGACTTGCCCTCGGTCAGCGCCTTGACGGGCTTGCCCTTGTAGAGCTCGCTGCGGTCGACGATCACGAGCTGGCGAAGGCTCGGCGTGACCGGCTTGAAATGCTTCAAAGCCATGTTGTCGATCCTCTCTTACAGGCCCGTGGTCACGTCGATGGAGTGACCTTCCTCGAGGGTCACGACCGCCTTCTTGACGTCCGAGCGCTGGCCGAGCCGGCCCCGGAAGACCTTGACCTTGCCCTCGGTGACGAGCGTGTTGACGCTCTTCACCTTGACGTCGAACAGCTTCTCGACCGCCGCCTTGATCTGCGGCTTGGTCGCGGTCTTGGCAACCTCGAAGACGACCTTGTTGTGCTCGGAGAGCATCGTCGCCTTCTCGGTGATCACCGGGCTCACGATCACGTCGTAATGCCGCTGATCCATGTTCTTGGACTGGCTCATTTGAAGCGCGCCTCCAGCGCATCGACAGCCGAGCGCGTCAGCACGAGCTTGTCGCGACGCAGGATGTCATAGACGTTGATGCCCTGGATCGGCAGGACGTCGACATTCGGGATCGAACGCGCGGCCAGGCCGAAGTTCACGTCGATCTCGGCGCCGCCGATCACCAGCGCGCTCGACAGGTCGAGCTTGCTGAAATGGCCCAGCAGGACCTTGGTCTTCGGCTCCGCCAGCTTGGCGTCGTCGATGATGATCAGTCCGGCATCCTTGGCCTTGGCCGAAAGCGCATGGCGCAGGGCCAGGGCCTTCACCTTCTTCGGCAGGTCGTGCGCATGGTCGCGCACCACCGGCCCGAAGGCCTTGCCGCCGCCGCGGAACTGCGGAGCCGAAGCCGCGCCGTGGCGAGCGCCGCCGGTGCCCTTCTGCTTGTAGATCTTCTTGCGGGTGCGATCGACTTCCGAACGGCCCTTGGTCTTGTGCGTACCGGCGCGGCGCTTGGCCAGCTGGTAGCGGACCATGCGGGCGAGCAGGTCGGCGCGCGGCTCGAGGCCGAAGATCGCGTCGGAGAGCTCGACGGAACCGGCGTTACCGCCTTCGAGAGTGGTGATATCGAGCTTCATCACGCGTTCTCCTCAACGGTCTCGGCCGCAGGAGCCTGGGCGTCGCCACCGGCGACCTTGAACTTGCCCGGAAGCGGAGCATCCTTCGGCAAGGCGCGCTTGATCGCGTCACGGACGTGGATCCAGCCGCCGGCGACGCCGGGGACCGCACCCTCGACCAGGATCAGACCGCGCTCGACATCCGTCTGGACGACGCGCAGGTTCTGCGTGGTCACGCGATCGACACCCATATGGCCGGGCATCTTCTTGTTCTTGAAGGTCTTGCCGGGATCCTGGCGACCGCCGGTCGAACCGCTCGAGCGATGCGAGATCGAGACACCGTGCGTGGCGCGCAGACCGCCGAAGTTCCAGCGCTTCATGCCGCCGGCGAAGCCCTTGCCGGTGGTCGTGCCGGAGACGTCGACGAACTGGCCGACGACGAAGTGGTCGGCGGTCAGCTCGGCGCCGACCGGAATCAACGCGTCGTCGCTGACGCGGAACTCGACGATCTTCTGCTTCGGCTCGACCTTGGCCACGGCGAAGTGGCCGCGCTGCGCCTTCGAGACGTTCTTGACCTTGGCCAAGCCCGACCCGAGCTGCACGGCGACATAGCCGTTCTT
>JAEXUU010000702.1 GCA_023452965.1 Pseudomonadota bacterium
GGCTGACGTCGTACCAGCGCGCGCCGTTGCCGGAGCTGGAGCCGGTGATCGCGCAATCGACGACGCCGCGCTCCAGGGCGGTGTAGACCTCGGGGAAGCCGATCGCGGTCGGCTGGGCGCCAATCGAATTGACGAAGGTGTTGGACGAGCCGCCGCCGGTGCGGATGCGCTTGCCCTTGAGGTCGGCGAGGCTCGTGACCTTGTCGCGGCAGAAGAAGACCTGCGCTGCGAATGGGTACATGCCGACGATGCGGGTGTTGAAGCGCTCCAGCTCCTTGTTGAGCTCGGGCAGGAGCGCCTGCGCGACCTTGCGCGCCTGGCCGACCGTCGGATTGAGGCCCGCGAGGTCGACCATGTCGAGCATCGGCACCTCGCCCGACACCGTATTCAGCGGCACGGCGCCGATATCGACCTGGCCGGAACGGACGAGGCGGATGATCTCGGGCCCGGTGAGGTTGCGCTCCGGCCAGCTCGCCAGGGTGACGTTGATGCGCCCGCCCGACTTCTTGGGGACGCCCTCGCGCAACAGCGGGATATCGACCTTGGTGTATTGCGGCAGGGCCGGGCCGACCTGCGTTACCGCCTGGATGTTGACCGTCGGGCCAGCCGGCAGGGTCTGCGCCGATGCCGGGCCGGCAAGGGCGAGCATGAGGGTCGCGAGCGAGGCATAGCGAAGACGTTTCATGGCAAGCGCTCCTGTCGGGTCGAGGGGGACGGCGGGTAGTAGTTGAACTCGATCATCAGGCAGCCGCCTTCGGTGAAGAACGGGCCATGCAGGACCTGGGCCGGGCGGCAGGCATAGGAGCCGGCCGGCAGCAGCTCGGAACCATCGAGATCACCGGGGCGGCCGATGCGGAGCGATCCCGAGATCAGCAGGACCTCCTCGCACCAGTCGTGCACCACCGGCTCTGCAACGAAGGCACCGGGCGCCCAGCGCGAGAGCCGCGTCATCGCCCCGCTGCGCGCGGCATGGTCGAGACTGCCGGAGAGGAGCTTCTGCTCGACACCGGCATAGCCTGCGACCGGCTCCCAGCCCCCGGGCGCCAGCGCGTCGAAGAATTCGCGATGAGCTTTCGCGAAGGCGCCGAAGCCGGGGTGAGCGGCGGCACTCACAGGATCGACAGCCGGCTGTTCTTGAGATCGGTGACCAGCATGGCGCCGGGCGCATGCGTGATCGCGAAAGGCGGCCTGGCTGCGGCGATCACCGCCTGCGGCGTCACCCCGCAGGCCCAGAACACCGGCAGCTCGCCATCGCGGATCGCGACCGGATCGCCATAATCGGGCTTCGACAGGTCGCGGATGCCGATTTGCTCGGGCTGCCCGATATGGATCGGCGCGCCGTGGACCGAGGGGAAGCGCGAGGTGATCTGGATGGCGCGGATCGCGTCCGCCGGGCTGAACGGGCGCATCGTCACCACCACCGGCCCGGCGAAGGGACCCGCCGGCGCGCAAGGGATCGAGGTCCGAAACATCGAGACGTTCACGCCCTCGGCGACGTTGCGGACCTCCAGCCCGTCGGCGAGCAGCGCCTCCTCGAAGGAGAAACTGCAACCGATGACGAAGCCGACGAGATCGTCGCGCCAGTGCGAGAGCAGATCGCCCGGCTCCTCGACCAGTTCGCCGTCTCGCCAGACCCGGTAGCCCGGCAGGTCGGTGCGCAGATCGAGATCGACGCCGAGATCCGGGATATGCGGATCGCCCGGCTCGGTCATGCCGATGATCGGGCAGGGCTTGGGGTTGCGCTGGCAGAAGCGCAGGAAGTCGCCGGCAATGTCCTGGGGCAGGACGACGAGATTGCCCTGGACGTAGCCCGGCGCCAGCGAGGACGTCTGGCAGGAGAGCCTGCCCTCGCGCACGGCGCGACGCGCTTCTTCTCCGGTCATGGAGCCGCGCTCCGACCTGGTCGACTGTTCCAGCATTCCCCTCGTGCCCCTTGGCGGTGCCTCTGCGTCAATATTGGGCGGAAGCTGGCGATGTCGTCCAATTGTCATTTAAGATCGGATTCGATAAATCCGATTTATCGAAAGGGACGACCTTTGATCGAGTTCCGCACGCTCGAAACCTTCGTCTGGGTGGCGCAGCTGAAGAGCTTTCGCGGCGCCGCGGCGCGGCTCAACACCACCCAGCCGGCGGTTTCGCAGCGCGTCGCGCAATTGGAGGAGCAGCTCGGCGTGCGGCTGCTGGAGCGCGGACGGCGTTCCTTCGCGCTGACCGAGGCCGGGCGCTCGGTGCTCGCCCAGGCCGAGCGTCTGCTGCGGCTGCGGACCGAGCTCGTGGCCTCGGTGACGGATCGCTCGCAACTACGCGGCACGCTGCGGCTCGGCGCGGCGGAAACCATCGTCCACACTTGGCTGCCGCGCTTCATCGAGGCGATGTCGGCACGCTACGAGCACATCACGCTGGAGATCGAGGTCGATATCTCACCGAATCTGCGCGAGCGGCTGCTCGGCCAGCAGATCGACCTCGCCTTCATGCTCGGCCCGATCAGCGCGCCTTCCATCCAGTCGCAGCCGCTGCGCAACGAGCCGATACGCTTCTTCGCCAGCCCGAAGCTCGGCTTCGCCGCCGGCGTGAATCCACTCGCGCGGATCGCCGCCTTCCCGATCATCACCTTCGCGCGCAACACCCAGCCCTATATGCGGCTGCGCGAGCTGCTCGCGGACCCTCACCTGCCGCCGACCCGCATCCATGCCAGCGCCGCGATGGCGACGGCGGTACGCATGGCGCTGGACGGGCTCGGCGTGGCGCTGATCCCGGCCTCGATCGTCACCGAAGACGTCGAGGCCGGGCGGCTGGTCGAGGTCGGCTGCTCACGGACGATCCCCGACCTGCAATTCGTCGCAGGCTGGCTGGCGGCACCCGATACCCGGATCATCGACCTCGCGCTCGAGATCGCGGCAGATTCGGCCGCCAGGCGCTGAGGCTTCAGAAGATGTTCGAGCGCTCGTACTGAACCGGCCAGCTCGCCGCGTTCGACTTGAGCGCTCCCGCGGCGCGCAGCGGCCAGACCGGGTCGGCGAGGAGGGCCCGGCCGAGCAGGACGAGATCGGCCGAACCATTGGCGATGATGCTCTCGGCGAGGTCCGGCGAATGGATCAGCCCGACGGCCCCGGTCGCGATGCCGGCACCGGCCCTGATCGTGCTCGCGAGCGGCACCTGATAGCCGGGATGGATCGGGATCTGCTGGCGCGGGTCGTTGCCGCCGGATGAGCAGTCGATCAGGTCGACCGTACCGAGCGCCTTCAGCAGCCGGGCCAGCCTGACGCTGTCCTCGATCGTCCAACCGCCTTCGACCCAGTCGCTGGCCGAGAGCCGGATGAACAGCGGCAGCTCCTCCGGCCACTCCGCCCTGACCGCCTCGATCGACTGCAGCAGGTAGCGGATCCGGTTCTCGAAGGAGCCGCCATAGGCATCGCTGCGGCGATTGCTGAGCGGCGAGTAGAACTGGTGGATCAGGTAGCCATGGGCGGCGTGGAGCTCGATCAGCTTGAATCCCGCTTGGCGGGCCCGGCGGGTCGCGGCGGCAAGTGCCCGGAGGGTATCGTCGATGCCGGCCTGGTCGAGCTCCACCGGAACCGGCCAGCCCTTGGCATAGGGCTCGCCGGACGCGGAAACCACGGACCAGCCGCCTTCCCCTTCCGGAACCGGCCTCGTCCCCTCCCAGGGCCGGCCCCCCGAGGCCGTACGGCCGGCATGTCCGAGCTGGATCGCCGGAACGGCGCTGCGCGAGGCGATGAAGGCGGCGATGCGGGCGAGCGCGTCGCGCTGTGCGTCGTTCCAGAGGCCGAGGCAATGGCTGGTGATGCGGCCACGCGGCTCGATATGGACCGCTTCGGTGCAGACGATGCCGGTGCCGCCGGCGGCCCGGGCGCCGAGATGGACGAAATGCCAGTCATTCGCCAGGCCGTCCTGCGCCGAATACTGGCACATCGGAGAGAGCATGATGCGGTTGCGGGCGGTCACCGAACGAAAGCTGATCGGCCGGAACAGGTGCGGATTGGGGTCGCGCCGGAGGATACGGCGCTCATTCTCGCCGCTGATGCGGGAGTCGATGGTCGTCAGAAGCTCGCTCACCTAGGATGTCCGATCTCGTCGCCGGTTGCCGGGACTGTCCGGGCGGCCGCGCATTCGCACCACCGCCCGAGCTTCCCTTAGGTCGGCATGTAAGCATCGGCCGACGAGATCAGAAAATCATCATTTCTGATGCAGATCGATAAGTGGGATTTATCCGAACGATGCCATCTCGCAGCGGCGTTCGCATCGGGTCCGGCAGGACGCCTAATGGGTATGCGATGCCTGCGGCTCCCTAAGGAAAGCCAGCGCCAGCGCCGCCGTCGCCAGCAGGCCGACCACCGCCAGCCAGGCGTTGAGCTGCATGCCGCGGGTGAAGGCCTCGCGGGCGAGGCCCAGCATCGGCTCGGCATAGGCCGGGGCCTGGTGGGCGGCCATGACGGCGCCGCCAAGCGTCGCCCGCGCCGCCTCCGCGATGTCGGCAGGCAGGCCGGCGGGCACCGAAGCCGCCATCTGCACGCGGTAGATCGCAGTCGCGGCGCTGCCGAGGATCGCAATGCCGAGCGCGCCGCCGAGCTCGATGCTGGTCTCCGACAGGGCGGCGGCGGAACCGGCACGCTCCGGCGGCGCGGCGGAGACGACGAGGTCCGTGGTCAGCGCCACCACCGGCGTGAAGCCGAGCGAGAACACCACCGTGCCGATGACGATGACGGCGATCGAGCTACCGGCCGTGATCTGCGTCATGACCAGGAAGCCGAGCGCCGCAACGGCCAGGCCCGCCACCATGATGTGGCGTACGCGCAGGCGGCCCGCCAGCGCCGGCACGAACATAGAGCCGACGATGAAGGCGAGCGCCGAGGGCAGCGTGTAGAGCCCGGCGACCAGCGGCGAGAAGCCGGCGACGAGCTGCAGATATTGCGCGACGAACAGGAAGATGCCGAACAGGAAGAAGAAGCCGAGCACATTGATCGCCAGCGCGACGCGGAAGGCCGCGCTGCGGAACAGGGTGAGATCGACGAAGGGGTCGGCGAGCCGGGTCTGCCGGCGCAGGAAGATGACGCCGATGGCGAAGCCCGCGAGCATGATCGCGACCGGCAGCCAGGCCAGCCCGTCTTCGGCGATGCGCTTCAGCCCGTAGATCAGCGCCAGCACGGACGCGACCGACAGCACCGCGCTCGGCAGGTCGATGCTGCCGGCATCGGGGTCCTTGTACTCGGGCAGGAGCAGCGGGCCGAGGATCAGCAGCAGCACCATCACCGGCACATTGGCGAGGAAGACCGAGCCCCACCAGAAATGCTCGAGCAGGAGCCCGCCAGCCAGCGGTCCGATGGCGCCGCCGGCCGAGAAGCTGGAGATCCAGATGCCGATGGCGAAGCGGCGCTCATCCGGATCCTCGAACATGCTGCGGATCAGCGACAGGGTCGAGGGCGCCAGCGTCGCGCCGGCGAGCCCAAGCAGAGCACGCGTCGCGATCAGCATCGGCGCGCTGGTCGAGAAGGCGGCGACGATCGAGGCCAGGCCGAAGGCCGCCGCGCCGATCAGCAGGAGCTTGCGCCGGCCGATCCGGTCTCCCAGCGTGCCCATGGTGACGAGCGCGCCCGCGACCATGAAGCCGTAGATGTCGACGATCCAGAGCAGTTGCGAGGCACTCGGCCGCAGATCCGCGGTAAGATGCGGCACCGCCAGGTTGAGCACCGTCAGGTCCATCGCGTAGAGCAGGCAAGGCAGCGCGATCACGGCCAGCCCGACCCATTCGCGTTTCGTCGCCTTGCGGTGGGTCGTTGTCGCTTCCATGCCTTGCCTCATCAAGCCGGTCACCCGCGGACCTGCCGCGGGGGGCGCCCGCTCTGACGGCAGCTCCTGTCACCTATTGTCAGGACGCCGCAACGTCAGCCCGGCTTTCGTCGATTCTTGCGCCCTGCCATCGCAAGGACGCACGGGGTTGCGCGAATCCGACACTGAAAGAGTGGCCAGCAATCGCCGGTTGCGCCGTCATCCAGCCCCCAGAAACAGTGAGGGCGCTCCGGATGCGACCGGAGCGCCCTCATCATGACGGTGATCTGGTCCTGCAGCGCGCTCAGATATCGGCGCGCGGATCGTGCTTGGCGAGGCGGGCGAGCAGGTAATCGACCTCGGCCTTCGCCGCGGCGGAAAGGGCAGAGCCCGGCTTGCGCTGGGCGTCATGGGCGAGAATGCCGCGCTTCATCATCGTGTATTTGCGCACGGCGAGGCCGACGCCCTGCTGCTGCTCGTAGCGCATCAGCGGCAGATGCGCGTCGAAGATGTCATGCGCCTCGTCGCGCTTGCCGGCCTTGCTCAGCCTGACGACGTCGATCAGCAGCTCCGGGAAGGCGTAGCCGGTATTGGCACCGTCGACACCGCGTTCCATCTCGAAATCGAGGAAAATGCCGC
Source organism: Pseudomonadota bacterium (assembly GCA_023452965.1). The sequence goes on from JAEXUU010000702.1 coordinate 6,424, forward strand.
CATTGCCGGTGACGATCGAGACATGGCGCAGGCTGCCCTCGGCCTCGAACTTGCGCAGGGCCGAGATCTTCTCCAGCCCCGGCCAGTCCTCGTGCTTCAGCATCACGCAGGAGGGGTTGTCCTGGATGATCTTGCGGATCACGGCCGGCGTCATCACCACCGAGAGCGTCAGCGGATAGTCCTGGATGACGAAGGGGATGTCGGCGCCGATCGCCTCGACCGCCTGCGCATAATAGCCGGTGATCTGGTCGTCGGTGCGCAGCGAGGGCGGCGGGGCGATC
>JAEXUU010000716.1 GCA_023452965.1 Pseudomonadota bacterium
CCTATAATCTCGATCGCCGCCCCCTCGTCATGTCGCTGTTTCACGATCTGTCGGAGGCGGTTTCCCGTTCGCGTGCGGCCTGAAACCAGGAGCAGGATGCGAAAAGTGGAAACCGGTTTTCGCGCAGATCCTGCTCTCGCTCTTTAACGACAGACGCCCGGACAGACCATGGCCTCGGCCCCGAAGTTCTATCTGACGACCGCGATCCACTACACCAACGGCCCGCCGCATATCGGCCACGCCTATGAGATGGTGGCTGCGGACGCGATCGCTCGCTTCAAACGCCTCGACGGCTACGACGTCTTCGCCATGACCGGCACTGATGAGCACGGCCAGAAGGTGCAGCGTACCGCCGCGCAGAACGGACTCTCGCCGCAGGACTTCGTCGACGGCTTCGCCACGCGCTTCAGGGAGATGGAGCAGCAGCTCGGCTGCTCCTTCGACCGCTTCATCCGCACCACCGATGCCGACCACCTGCCCTCGACGCAGGAACTCTGGCGCCGGATGGAGGCCAATGGCGACATCTATCTCGCCAAATATTCCGGCTGGTACTCGGTCCGGGACGAGGCCTTCTATGGCGAGGAAGAGACGACCCTCCAGCCCGATGGCACGCGCCTGGGCGGCCAGGGCACGCCGGTTGAATGGGTCGAGGAGGAGAGCTACTTCTTCCGCCTCAAGTCCTATCAGGACAAGCTGCTCGCGCTCTATCGCGACGTGCCGGACTTCGTCTCGCCCGAGACGCGCCGCAACGAGGTCGTCTCCTTCGTCCAGGGCGGGCTCGAGGATCTCTCGATCAGCCGCACCACCTTCGACTGGGGCCTGCCGGTTCCCGGCGATCCCAAGCATGTGATGTATGTCTGGGTCGACGCGCTCAACAACTACGTCACCGGCTGCGGCTTCCCGGACGAGAACGATCCGCGCTGGCATTACTGGCCGGCCGACGTCCACATCATCGGCAAGGACATCGTGCGCTTCCACACGGTGTACTGGCCGGCCTTCCTGATGTCGGCGGGGCTGCCGCTGCCGAAGCGCGTCTTCGGCCACGGCTTCCTGCTGAACAAGGGCACCAAGATGTCGAAGTCGCTCGGCAATGTCGTCGACCCGTTCGGGTTGGCGAATGCCTATGGCGTCGACCAGCTGCGCTATTTCTTCCTGCGCGAGGTCTCCTTCGGCCAGGACGGCAACTACAGCCACGAGGCGATCGTCGGCCGCATCAATGCCGACCTCGCCAACGATCTCGGCAATCTGGCGCAGCGCTCGCTGTCGATGATCGCCAAGAACTGCGAAGGCAAGGTACCGCCGGCCGGCGCGCTGACCGAGGCCGACCTCGCCATGCTGGCGCAGGCCGACGGGCTGCTGGCGAAGACGCGCGGCGCCATGCAGGATTTCGCCTTGCACGTCGTGCTGGCCGATATCTGGGCCGTGGTCGCCGAGGCCAACCGCTATTTCGCCAACAATGAGCCGTGGAAGCTTTCCAAGAGCGATCCGGCGCGGCGCGACACCGTGCTCTACGTCACGATCGAGACGATCCGCCAGGTAGCGATCCTCACCCAGCCGGTGATGCCGCAGGCCATGGCGAAGCTGCTCGACCTGCTGGCGGTTCCGGCCGAGGCGCGCAATTTCGCCACGCTCGGCGAGGCTGGTCGGCTCGTCGCGGGCACGGCCTTGCCAGCGCCAAGCGCGGTCTTCCCGCGCTATGTCGAGCCCGAGGAGGCCGCGGCCTCCTGATGCTGATCGATACGCATTGCCATCTCGATTTCCCCGATTTCGCCGAGGATATCGAGGCCTATGTCGCACGGGCGGAAGCTGCGAGCGTCAGCCGCATGGTGACGATCTCGACGCGAGTCGCGCGGTTTGCGACCTACGCCGCGCTGGCCGAGCGTTTCCCTTCCGTCTGGTGCACGGTCGGCACGCATCCACATGGCGCGCATGAGGAACTCGACGTCACCGCCGCTGAGCTGGTGGAGCTGTCGCGGCATCCGCGCTGCGTCGCCATCGGCGAGGCCGGGCTCGACTACCATTACGACAAGAGCCCGCGCGAGGCGCAGGCGCAGGGTTTGCTGACCCATATCGACGCTGCGCGCCAGACGCAGCTGCCGCTCGTCATCCATTCGCGCGAGGCCGACGAGGACATGGCGGCGATCCTGCGCCAGGAAATGGGGAAGGGCGCCTTCCCCGCCATCCTGCACTGCTTCACCGCCGGCGAGATGCTGGCCCGGACCGGCGTCGAGCTCGGCCTCTATGTCTCGTTCTCCGGCATCCTGACCTTCAAGACCTCCGAGGCCCTGCGAGCCATCGCCCGCGAGATTCCGGCGGAGCGCCTGCTTGTTGAGACCGACGCGCCGTACCTTGCGCCGACGCCCTATCGCGGAAAGCGTAACGAACCCTCCTATGTCGTTGAAACGGCAAAGGTTTTGGCCGACGTAAAGGGCGTTTCCTTCGACGAGATCGCGCGCATCACGAGCGAGAATGCGCGCCGCTGCTACTGGAAGATGGACCACGCCGCGCGCCCGGCGCAGGTGGGTTGAGCCGAGGCGGTGGCTGCATGAGCCTGAAGGTCACGATCCTCGGCTGCGGCTCCTCGGGCGGCGTACCGCGGCCGGGCTCCGGCTGGGGCGCCTGTGACCCCGCCAATCCGAGGAACCGCCGGCGACGCTGTTCGGTGCTGGTCGAGCGCGAAGGCGCCGGAGGCACGACGAGCGTGCTGGTCGACACCACGCCGGATCTGCGCGAGCAGTTGATCGGCGCGGAGGTCAAGCGGCTCGACGCCGTGCTGTTCAGCCATGACCATGCCGACCACACCCATGGCATCGACGATCTCAGGGCGCTCGTTCTGCATATGCGCAAGCGCATTCCGGTCCATGCCGACACCGTGACCGGCGCGACGCTCCGCTCACGCTTCAGCTATCTGTTCGAGACGCCGCCCGGCAGCCTCTATCCGCCGATTCTCGATCTGTGCCCGCTAGCCGCCGGCCAGCTTCACGCGGTCGACGGGCCAGGCGGCGCGATCGAGGCCTTGCCGTTCCGGCTCGAGCACGGCCCGGGCTATGACGCGCTCGGCTTCCGCTTCGGCGGCATCGGCTATGCGCCGGATGTCAGCGCGATCCCGCCGGAAGCCCAGGTGGCTATGACCGGGCTCGACCTGCTGATCCTCGACTGCCTGCGCGAGGCGCCGCATCCCAGCCATTTCAATCTCGAGCAGGCGCTCGACGCGATCACGCTGCTGAAGCCGCGCCGCACCGTGCTGACCAACCTGCATGTCGATCTCGATTATGCGGTTCTTTCCAAGCGTTTGCCGCGAAATGTCGAACCGGCCTATGACGGGATGGTGCTGGCGGTCTGAGGCAGCGCGAGCTTGCGGGTCCACCTTTGGCCGTGTCCCCGGACCATCAAATCAAGTTCCATAATATGCCTTATGCGAATCGAAGCGAGGTACGTTTCGAGGCTGATCGAGCTCCCCTTACCGACTGCCTCCCGTCTGGCTGTCGGAGTTGCTGAAGCCGTGCGAGGTTGCCATCTGGGCTGCACGCAGGCTGATCGTCCGGTCGGAGCTGACGCCATCTTCCCTGTCAGCTGCGGCCTGCCAGCGTTCTGGCGGGTGTGAGGCCGCTGCCGTTGTGAGCCTGCAGCCGCCTCGTTGACGGCGCCGCCAAGGCGTCTTGATCATCGGGCATGGCGCATCTTCATCTGGCTCGTGCCACCGCTTCCGAACTCGCCTACGTCATGGCGACCGAACGCCTGCATGGCTATGACGCCGTCGTCGGCCGCTAGGATGAGCAGAAGCACCTTTCGGCGCTCGGTGACGGCCGCCACGCCTATTTCCTCGGGCTGCTCGGCGACCAGCCTGCCGGCTTCGCCATTCTGCGGGATTGGGCCTCTCCCGAACGCGTCACGCTGCTGAAGCGCATCGCCGGCTCCAGACCCGGCAACGGCATCGGCCGGGCACTGCTGCGAGCCGTCATCGAAAAGGTCTTCCTGGACACGCAGGCGCATCGCCTCTGGCTCGGCGTCTTTCCGGAGAATTTGCGCGCCCGGCGCGCCTACGCGGCCGCCGGCTTCGTTCCGCAAGGTGTCGCGCGAGGATCGGCGTTCTTCGGCGGCATCCACCGGGACGAATTGATCATGTCCATCCTGCGGACAGACGACGCGCAGACCTCTGTCCAGCACCCCTGAGCTTGCCGCAGAGGCCGCTGCAGCGGAGCAGCTGGCAGCCTCGCCGCACGGCTCGAAAGCCGGTTCGACTGGGGCGTGGG
>JAEXUU010000117.1 GCA_023452965.1 Pseudomonadota bacterium
CATATAGGCGAGCGTGCCCTTGGGATCGATGATGTACATGTGCGGGGTGGTCTGGGCGCCATAGGCGCGCGCCACCTTGCTGTTCGGATCGAGCAGGATGCCGGCGGGAGCGGCATTGCGCTGGACCGTCAGTTCCTTCGCCTTCGCGGCATCGACATGGCCCTGCTCGCCCTGCGGCGAGGAGATCACCGAGAGCCAGACCACGCCTTCCCTGGCCATGTCCTTCTGCAGATTCTGCATGGTCGCGCTGTTGTAGTGCTTCCGGACATAGGGGCAGTCATGGTTGGTCCATTCGAGGATCACCGTCTTGCCCGCATAGTCGGAGAGTTTTTGGGGCTTGCCGTCGACATCGACGATCGAGAAGGCGGGGGCTGGCGCGCCCGGCCTCGCTGCGCCCTGGGCGAGCGCCGCGCCCGAGGCCAGCGAGACTGCGGTGACGGCGAGGCCGGCGATGAAAGTCTGTCTGGTCACGGCTTTCATGTCTGTCTCCATCTTCCCGGTTGAAATGCGGTCGCCCCGGATGGCCCTCACGGATTCCTGGCGGTCTGGACCTCCCGGCCTGCAGCGCGTTCGGCGGCGCGGATCACGATGTCCGTGGTGAGCAATTGCGGCAGGACCTCGGCCTGCGCGCCCTTGCTGCCAGGATAGACCAGATAGAGCGGCACGCCGGCGCGGCCATGTTCGGCGAGCGCCGCGGCAATCGTGGCGTTGCGATTGGTCCAGTCGGCCTTGAGGTAGACGACGCCGAGCGCGGCGAACGCGTCCTTGACGTCCTTGCGCGAGAGGGCGACGCGTTCATTGGCGAGGCAGGTGATGCACCAGGCGGCGGTGAAGTTGACGAAGACCGGCTTGCCCTGCGCCTGCAATTCGGCGACGCGCTCCGGCGACCAGACATCGCTCGCGCCGGCGCTGGCCGGCAGCTGCTTCGGCGGCACGGCGCTTTCGATCACGAAAGCCGCGGTCGCGGTGACGAACAGGGCAGCGGCGCCGCCCGCGACGACCCGCAGGGCGATGGCGCGGCGGCGGGTGACGCCGAGCAGCCAGACCGCGAAGCCGGCGACCAGGATGGCGATCAGCGCGGCGAGCGCGCCGTTCGCGCCCGTCTGCATGGTCGCGACCCAGACCAGCCAGATCGCGGTCGCGAACATCGGGAAGGCGAAGGCCTGCTTCAGCACGACCATCCACGGCCCGGGCTTGGGCAGCAACCGCTGCAGGCCGGGCGCGAAGGAGAGAGCCACCACCGGCAGGGCGAAGCCGAGCGCCAGCGCGAGGAAGATCGACAGCGCCGCGGATGGCGGCTGTGTCAGGGCATAGCCCATCGCCGCCCCCATGAAGGGCGCCGTGCAGGGCGTCGCCACGACCACGGCGAGCGCTCCGGTCATGAAGGCGCCGACCGGCCCGCTGCGGCTGGCGAGCCCGTCGCCTAGTCCCTGGACCTTGCCGCCGATCTCGAAGGCACCGAGCAGGTTGAAGCCGATCAGGCTCATCAGCACCGCGAGCAGGATGACGAGCGGCGGCGATTGCAGCTGGAAGCCCCAGCCGGCGCCGAGCGCGATTGCAAGCCCGGCCAGCACCATGAAGGTTCCGACCACGCCGGCGAGGAACAGGAGCCCGTGCACGCGCACCTCGGAGCGGCTCGCCTGTGCCGACTGGGCGAAGCCGAGCGCCTTGATGAACAGCACAGGCAGCACGCAAGGCATCAGGTTGAGGATCAATCCTCCGGCGAAGGCGAAGGCCAGCGCGACCCAGATCGTCAGGTCCTCGGCCGGCGGCGCCGGCAAGGTCGGCAACGTGACCGCAGCGGGCGGGGCAGGCGGGGCGCTCGCCTGCGCGAGCAGATCGGGCGCGACATCGGCGCTGAGCGCCAGCGCGCGCTTTGTTCCGCCTTGGCTGTAGGTGATGACGCCCTCGACGCTCGGCTCGCTGATCCGGAAGGCGCTGGAGCGGGACAAGGTCAGCGTGCCACCTTCGCCAGGCTGGGCGGCGGCGTGCTCGATCAGCGTGTCGGAAAGCGGGAAATAGCGGAGGTCGCTGATCCCGGCCGGCAGCTCGGGGATGGCGAGCGTCATCTTGTCCGGCCCGTTCGCGGTCAGCTTTGCGCGGAACGGCGCCTCCTGCGGCAGCCCCGCCAGCGTCCGCTCGATGCGCGCCTGCGCGGCGCTGTCGATGACCGGCTCGGCCGCGATGGGCAAATCGAGGCTCAGCACACCCTCTTCGGGGATGCAGATCTTCTCGCAGACCAGCCAGGTCGCCTTGGCGGTGATGGCAAAGCGCTCGCCGGGCTTCGCGTCGGCCGGCACGCTGATCTCGACCGGCAGCAGGACGGTGCCGTCGAAGCCGAAATTGACCAGGGGCTCGAAGGCGATCGCCTTCGGCGCCGGCCACTGGATCGGGCCCGCGCTCGCGCCTTCCGGCAACTGCCAGTCGATCTTGGTCGGCTCGCCGGAATCGCCGGGATTGCGCCAATAGGTGTGCCAGCCAGAGGTGATCTTCTGCGTCAGCGCGAGGTGGAAGCGCTCGCCGGGCGCGACCGCATCGCGGCTCGACAGCAGGGTGGCGACGACGCGCGGGGAGGTCACCGCCGTCGACTCCGCCGCCCATGCGGTGGCCGGGGCCAGCAGGGCGAGGGCGAGCGCGGCGCGCTTGAGGAGTGAGAACCCGGTACGGGCAGGCATATCGAGCGTAGACATGGCGGTTTTGATGCCCCCTTTCCCACGTGATTGCCAATGACAAGCCGGTGAGAGCGGCACCACGCCGCAGCCCGGAAGGCGCGGCCGGGCTAGACGAGCGTCAGCATTGCTGCCGCTCGGCCCACCACTGTCAACGTCCTCTTGCGATCCGCCCGCCGCTCATCGGCTCGGGCACGCCCGTGGTGAGCGGGAAGCTGATCGGCAGTCCGGCCTTGGCCCGCATGGCGAGAAAGGCGAAGAGCTCGGCTTCTATCGCGTCGCCGCGCCAGCCCACCGCCTCTGCGGGAATGGCCTGCGCGCCGCTGCGGGCGTTGAGTGCCGCCATGATCGCCGGGTTGCGGCGCCCGCCGCCGCAGACGATGAGGCGTTGCGGGCGGATCGGCAGAAGATCGAGCCCGCGCCCGACCGTTCCGGCGGTGAAGGCGGTCAGCGTCGCCGCGCCATCTGCGAAGGAGAGCCCGTCGGCCATCGCGGCGGTGAAATCATGCCGGTCGAGCGATTTCGGATAGGGCGCGAAGAGATAGGGGTGTTCGAGCAGCCGGGCGAGCCTCGGCTCGTCGACGCTTCCGGCTGCGGCAAAGGCGCCGTCCCGGTCCATCTCGCCCTTGCCGTGCCTGACGATCCAGTCGTTGAGCGGCGCGTTGCCCGGCCCGGTATCGAAGGCGACGATCTGGCCGTCGGCATCGATGGCGCTGAGATTGCCGACGCCGCCGAGATTGAGCACGGCGGTCTCGCTGCCGGCACCGAGGCCGCGAAGCAGCGCCGAGTGATAGCTCGCCGCCAGCGGCGCACCCTGCCCGCCCGCGCGGACATCGGCGCTGCGCAGGTCGTAGACGACATCGATGCCGAGCCGCTGCGCCATCAACGCGCCGTCGCCGAGCTGGCGCGTATCGCCCTTGCGCGCCGATGTCGGCGCACGGTGCAGCACGGTCTGGCCGTGGAAGCCGACCGCGGAAACCTCGCTCGCGGCGATGCCTTCTTCGGCGAGGAATTGCGCGACGGCATCCGACTGAGCCACGGTCAGGGCGCGCGTCGCCTCGGCGAATATCGGCGGCTCTGGCCCTTCGAAGCGCCAGGACAAAGCAGCCTCGACCGCCTGCGCCAGCAATTCGCGCACCTCGGTGGCATAGGGGGCAAGCCGCCAGGGGCCGAATTCGGTGACCGTCTGCCCATCGCTGCGGATCGCGGCGATGTCGATATTGCCGTCGAGGACGGTGCCGGTCATCAATCCGATGGCCCAAAGCGGCTGCATCCGGCCTTCTCCCGCGAATCTGCTCGCCGCGATGGTTCGCATACGGGGCGGGCCTGCGCCAGCGGCGGCGCTTTCCGGCCGGGCCGCGTTGAGATGAGCGGCGGCCCGTACCGTTCGATCGGCCGTCAGCCGACCATCAGGGCCGCGTCGAAGGCGTCCTGCAGCATCTGCTGGCACTGCCTTGCCTGCTCGCGGGCGCCTTCATGCAGGATATGCGGGGCGATGTCCTTGAGGTCGCGCAGCGCGAAGTCGATCGCCGACAACAGGTCGAGCGCGTCGCCATCGCTTTCGGCGACGACCGGCTTCAACGGACGGAACTGAAGAACCTGACCCATAACGCTCTCACGGACTGCAACGAATCGCTCGCAACAGTGTCGTCCGGCATGGGTCATGAACTGGTTAACGCCGCGCTCCGGGCCGGTTAACGCGGCGCAGATCGGCGCCTCAGTTCTTCTGCACGTTCCAGAACAGCATCACCGGCGCCGCAAGGACGCCCGAGACATTGCCGCGCCTGGCATAGGGCTGGTCGAACTGGCCGAGCACCCGATAGGGCTGCATCTCGGCGAGCCTCTTGTGCAGCGCCTCGACCGCCGCCTTGCGGGCGGCATCGTCGGGCGCATCGACCACGGCACCGCGCAGTTTCTCGGCTTCGGCGTCGCAGGGCCAGCCGGCCCAGGCCTTCTCGCAGGCCATATTGGTGCCGATATTGGTCATCGGCGACTGCATGGTCGCGCCCGAGGCATAGGTCACGAACAGGTTCCAGCCGCCCTGGTCCGGCGGATTCTTGTTCTGCTGGCGGGTGGTGACGGTGCCCCAGTCGGAGAACTGCACCTCGACATTGACGCCGGCCTTCTTCAGCTGCGCGGCGGCGACCTCGGCCATCCGGCCGATCGCGGCGATGTCGTTGCTGGTCGTCAGCACGAGCTTTTCGCCCTTGTAGCCGGCTTCGGCGAGGAGCTGCTTCGCCCTTGCCGGATCGGGCTTGGCGAAGCCTTCCGTGCCTGCCTCGGTTCCGTTCGGGCCGCCACAGATGAAATAGGCGTTGCAGCGCTTCCACCATTCCTCGTCGCCGAAGCCGCCGGCCAGGAATTCGGCCTGGTCGGTGGCGAAGGCCAGAGCAAGCCGCGCCTTCGGGTTGTCGAAGGGCGGGTGCAGGCTGTTCGGGCGCAGCATCACCTGGTTGGCGAGGTTGGAATAGCGCTCGACCTTGACGTCTTTCGCGCCGGCGACGACCGGGATCAGGTCCTGGCTCGGCTGCTCCCAGATGTCGATCTCGCCGGTCTGCAGGGCCGCGGCCGCCGTAGCAGCGTCCGGCATGATCACCCATTCGACCCGGTCGACCTTGACGACGCGCCCGCCGGCCAGCCCGTCGGCAGGCTCGGAACGCGGCACATAGTCGGGGTTCTTGTCGTAGACGACCTTGGCGCCGCTGCGCCATTCGGCGCGGTTGAACTTGAACGGGCCGGAGCCGATCGCCTCGGTCACCGGCTTCATCGGGTCGGTCGCGGCATCGGCCTCGCGCATGATCACCGGAATCTGGCCGACGGCCGAGCCGAGCGCGAACGGCACCAGCGCCATCGGCTTCTTCAGCTTGAGCACGAAGGTCCGCTCGTCCTTCGCCTCCATGCCTTCGGTGTATTCGCCGAGCTTGCCGCCGATCGTGTCGCGCTTCATCCAGCGCGTCAGCGAGGCGATGACGTCGCGCGTCGTCACCGGCTGGCCGTCATGGAATTTGAGGGCCGGCCGCAGCGTGAAGGTCCAGGAGAGGCCGTCCGGCGCGGTCGAGAAACTCTCGACCATTTGCGGCCTCGGCTGGAGATTGGCGTCCCAGGCGAACAGGGTCTCGTAGATCATCAGCCCGTGCATGCGGGTGATGACGATCGAGGCCGCGACCGGATCGAGCGTCTTGAGGTCGGCATGCGGCGCGACGCGCAGCACGTTCTTCGGCGCCGGCTGGGCCTGTACCTGCGCGGTCAGGAGCAGCGCGGCCGTGCCGATGAGGGCGGCGAGGCGGGAAGCGGTCATGGCGTGGCTCCTTCGGTAACGCGGTCGAAATGCAGGATGCGCGAGCGGTGGCCGGCGAGGCGCAAGCTTCCGTCCGGCTGCAGCCAGAGGCAAGGACGGTGCCGCCAGGGGCCGTGCGGGAGGTCGGCGAGCGCCCGGCCGCCGGGCAGCGGCGTCAGCACCGTCTCGATGCCGGAGCCCGCCCAGGGCAGGCGGGCGCTGCCGTCGCCGCGGATCAGGATCTCGGTGCCGAGATTTCGGTCACGCCAGCGCCCGGGCAGGCGCGGATCGAGCGGGACTGCATCGGGCACGCGGACGAGCCGGCGAGCCACGCCGCCGATCAGGCCTTCGACCGCATCCGCGCCGCTGCGCCTCAGCCTGATGTCGAGATAGGCCGGCAGGCTGCGCATCCCGCCGGAGCCGTCGGAGACGAGCTTCTCATAGCCGCCCATGAAGCTGATCGCCCCTGCGCCGAATTCGGCCCAGAACGGTCCTTCCTCCGCCGCGAACAGCCCGTCGGGTATCTCCTCGGCCGGCGCCGGCAGGGCTTGTCCGAGTAGGGCGGCCAGCACGCGCAGCGCCGGCCACAGCGCCTCCTCCTCGCGATTGCTCAGAAGGACGACGCCGACGCCCTTTTCCGGCGCCATCAGGACATGATTGCGATAGCCGGGCAGCGAGCCGCCATGACCGACAAGGGCGACCTCGCCGAGGGAACTCGCGACGAGGCCGAGCCGGTAGACGCTGGCGCTGCCATCGGCGAAGGCGCGCGGCGCCGCCAGTTGCTCGAGCAGGCCGGTGAGCGGCTCGCGTCCGGCAAGCAGGGCGCAGGCCCAGCGCGCCAATGCCGCGGCGCTACCGGTCATGCCGCCCGAGCCCGAGAAGTTGAAGCCGTAGCGCCCGCGGCGCCAGGCATCGCCCTCGCGCCAATAGCCGGTCGCCAGCCCGTCGATGACCTCGCTTTCGTCGCGGGCGAAGCGGATCGGCAGGCCGAGCGCGCCCATCAATCCATCGACCAGCCGGGCGTAGCTTTCGCCGCTGTGCCGCTCCAGCACGGCCTGGGCGAGGCGCCAGCCGGTGTTGGAATAGGCCATCTCGGTGCCGGGCTCAGCGTTCAGCGCCGGAAACAGCTGGGCGCGCGCCAGGATCTCGTCGGCGCCGAGGCTAGCGGTGAAGGGCACGCCCTGCTGCCAGAAGGCCTCCATCGTGTCCGGCAGGCCGCCGGTCATGTCGAGCGCGCGTGCGAGCGGCACGGCGGCCAGGGCCGGTGGCGCCTTGCTCAGCAGATTGCCGAGCGGCTCGTCCAGCGGCACGCCGGCGCGCAGCAGCATTGCCGCGCAGATATGCTTGCTGATCGAGGCGAGCCGGTTCGGCGTGTCAGGCGTGAAGGGCAAACGGTGCTCGATTGCGGCGAAGCCGCCGCTCGCGACCTCGCGGATGCCGTCGCGGTCGAACAGCACGATCGCGCCGCCCGGTCCGCCCTCGCGCGTCCAGGCCTCGGCAGTGCTCGCCGCCTCGTTCCGCGCGCCGCTCCAGTCGAGCATCCCGATCCTCCTGCCGACTCCGGAGCGAAGCCCGCCGGGATTTTCAGCGCAATGACCTCCGAGGCGCAATCGCCCGGCCATGCGTCGGCGGCAAGGCCAGGCGACATTGCCGGGCGTGGCGCTTCGCGTCGAAGGTGTTTGTATGCAAGAATGCGGCGTTGCTTCCTGCTGCGGCCGCCGCACCAGAGGCGCAGAACAACAGCACGAGGCGGCGCGAGCCGCGGGGGATCGGAGACATCGGGATGAGCGAAGCGGTCGGTTTCATCGGGCTGGGATTGATGGGTGCGGGCTTCTGCAAGCGCCTCGTCGCGAGCGGCCGCAAAGTCGTCGGCTACGACCTCGATCCCAATCGACGCAGCGAGGCACAGGCGCTCGGCGTCGAGGTCGTCGGTTCACCGGCCGAAGTGGCGCGCCGGACGCGCCAGATCTGCATTGCCGTCACCACCACCAAGGCGGTCGACGCGGTCATCGCCGGGAACGACGGCGTTCTCGGCGCGGCGCCGGCCGG
>JAEXUU010000152.1 GCA_023452965.1 Pseudomonadota bacterium
GATCTGGCCCGTCCGGAACCGGAACGGCTCGTCCGGCGTATCGATATCATGAGCCGCGACTAGGCCCCTGAGGGCTACAGAAGGTCGGTACGAGAAAGGCATGCGGTTTGCCTTCCGTTCATGATCAAGGATGCACAATCAAACCGCCTCGCACTGCTCTGAAGGAGGGCGCGATGACTGAGACCAGAAACACCCCCCTGACCACGGCGGAATTCGCCGCGCTCGGCGCCGGACAGGTCGCCTATCTCAAGCCGATGACCTCGGACGAGCTGGCGCGGATTTTTCCGCAGGCACCGCATATCGAACCGGGTCTGCAGCTCTTCGCGCTGCTCTCGGCCGATGGCGCGCCGATCCTGGTGACCGATTCGCGCGAAGCCGCGACGGCCAATGCCTGGGAACACGACCTGAAGATGGTCAGCCTGCACTAGGCGCCCGCGCCGCTCGGCCTTTCCGGCCGGGCGGGAAGGGCGCCGGGCAGGGCCTCAGTCGGCTGCGGGAGCGATTCCCTCGACGGCCGCGATGAGGCGCTCGATGTCTTCCGGCGTCGACAGGCGGTGGTCGCCGTCCTTGATCAGGGTCAGCACTACCGGGTCGTGCGGCAGATGCTCGACCAGCTTTAGCGCCTGGCCATAGGGCACGTCGGGATCCTTCATTCCCTGCAGGATGTGGACGGGGCAGCCGGTCTCGATCGGCTGTCCGAACATGAGATGCTTGCGCCCGTCCTCGATCAGCGCTCGCGTGATCGGGGTTGGCTCGGGCGAGTATTCCGAGGGACGAAGCCAGACGCCGTCTTCGAGGATCGTCCGGCGAATCGCCTCGGGCATCTGCGCCCACATCAGCTCCTCGGAGAAATCGACCGCCGGTGCGATCAGCACCATCCCGGCCGGCGTCCGCGCAGCGCCCTGCTCGCGCAGCCGGCGCGCGACGAGCAGGGCGAGCCAGCCGCCCATCGACGAACCGACGAGCACGGCCGGTCCCTCGACCTTCGCTTCCAGCACGGCGAGCGCGTCGCCCAGCCAGTCGGACAAGGTCCACTGCGCGAAGTCGCCGCCTGATTCGCCGTGGCCGGCATAGTCGAAGCGGACGAAGCGCCGGCCCTTGGCCCGCGCCCAGGCCGCCAGCGCCTCGGCCTTGGTCGCCCGCATGTCGGAACGGAAGCCGCCGAGCCAGACCACGGCGGGGCCGTTGCCGGGCTCGTCCAGCACGGCGATCTCGCGGCGCTGCTCACCCTCGCCGACGCTCAGAAATTGCGGTTGAGGCATATTCACCCTATTTCTCCTGTGACGAACCGCGGGAATCTGCACCGGGCCGCTGTGCTTCGCGCAAGCGCTATGCCCATCATGGCGCAGATAGCAAACCCGCCGTCTGCAAGAAGGCCCTTTCGAACGGTGACCACCACCCTGCGCTCCGGAGCGCCACTCTCGCTGCCATCGACCGAGACCCTCCCGCTGAGTGGGCGCACAGTGCTGCAGATCATCCCCGATCTGGAGGCCGGCGGCGCCGAGCGTACCGCCGTGGATATCGCGGAGGGGCTGACCGAGGCCGGCGCCCGCGCGCTGGTCGCGACCGAGGGCGGCAGGCTCGTCGCCGAGCTGCAGGCCAAGGGCGGCATCTGGCTGCCGTTCCCGGCTGCGTCCAAGAACCCGCTCGCCATGGCGATGAACGTGCGCAAGCTGGCGCGGCTCTGCCGGCAGGAGCACGTCGATCTCGTCCATGCCCGCTCGCGCGCGCCGGCCTGGGTAGCGCTGGCGGCGACGCGGGCGCTGAAGCTGCCCTTCGTCACCACCTATCACGGCTCCTACAACAGCCGCTCCGTGGTGAAGAACCACTATAATTCGGTGATGGCGCGCGGTGACGTCGTCATCGCCAACTCCGCCTACACCGCCGATCTCATCCTGGCGCGGCACAGCTTTGCGCGCGATCGAATCCGCATCGTCAACCGAGGCACGGATTTCTCGGCCTTCGCGCCGGCGGCCGTCGGGCCCGAGCGGGTCAGCGCCTTACGCCGTGCCTGGGGCGTCGAGCCGCATCAGCGCATCGTGCTGCTGCCCGGCCGGCTGACTGGCTGGAAGGGCCAGAAGGTCCTGATCGAGGCTGCGCGCCTGATGCGCGATGCGGGTGACGAGGACACTGCCTTCATCCTCGCCGGCGACCCGCAAGGGCGCGACGGCTATGTCCGCGAGCTCGACGAGCAGATCGCCAAGGCCGGGCTGGAAAGGCGCGTGCGCCGGGTCGGGCATTGCAGCGATATGCCTGCTGCGATGCTCGCAGCGGCGATCGTCGCCGTGCCTTCGACCGAGCCGGAAGCCTTCGGCCGCGTCGCCGTCGAGGCGCAGGCCATGGGCGTGCCTGTGGTCGTCTCTGATCTCGGAGCCGTGCCGGAGACGGTGCTGGCGCCGCCGCAGGTCGCCCCTTCCGAGCGTACCGGCTGGCGCATCCCGCCGGGCGACGCTCCTGCACTGGCGGCGGCGCTGCAGGAAGCGCTAGCCTTGCGTCCTTCCGCCAGGGACGCGCTGGCGCGGCGGGCGCGCCTGCATGTCGAACGGCATTTCTCGCTGGCCGCGATGGTCAACGACACGCTGGATGTCTACTGCGCCCTGCTCGGGCGTTGAACCGGTGGACGGATGAGCAGGGTTCGCGGGCAAACGGCGCCCCGCGAGCCCGCAATCTTCCGTTTTCGCCCGTCATTTGACTTTGCCGTCCATTGACAACGCTACGCGTTGTGCAATGTGTCTCACCAACGGCGCGTAGCGCGCCAATCACAGGAGAATACAGCCATTCGTCGTCCTTTCCGTGCCGCACCCACCCCGACCAAGGACGGGCCCCGCTCGAACCGCGACATCCGCGGCGTTCGCGATGTTCAGCTCATCGACGATTTGGGCGTCAACCGCGGCGTCGTCTCGTTCTTCGAAGCGCTGAAGATCGCCGAGGACGCCGGTCTCGATCTGGTCGAGATCGCCCCGAACTCCGAGCCGCCCGTCTGCAAGATTCTCGATTATGGCCGCTTCCGCTTCCTCGAGCAGAAGAAGGCTTCGGAGGCGCGCAAGAAGCAGCGCACCATCGAGATCAAGGAAATCAAGCTGCGCCCCGGCATCGACAAGCACGACTACGACGTCAAGATGAAGGCCATGCACGGCTTCTTCGAGGAAGGCGACAAGGTCAAGGTGACCCTGCGCTTCCGCGGCCGCGAGATGGCTCACCAGGATCTCGGCGTGAAGGTGCTCGAGCGCGTCAAGGCCGATCTGGTCGATATCGCCAAGGTCGAGAGCGACTGGCAGCTCGAAGGCCGCCAGATGGTGATGGTGCTGGCGCCGAAATAGGCTGCCGCTCCGTCATGCGAATCCAGACAGGCCCGGCCCGCGTGCCGGGCCTTGTCATGTCTGGGGTCGCGATGCTTCGCTCCGGGTTCCCGAGCCAGCGCGAGGCCTTCCCCCATGACGACGCCGACAGTGACCGAGCAGCGCCGCGATCTTGCCGCCGCCTTGCGCCTCGCCGCCAGATTCGAGCTCAACGAGGGCATCTGCAATCATTTCTCGGTGGCGCTTCCCGACGGTCCCGATGGTCGCCCGCGCTATCTGATCAACCCCTATGGCGTGCACTGGTCGGAGATGCGCCCGTCCGACCTGCTGCTGATCGATGAGCACGGCCAGGTGCTGGAAGGGGAGGGCGAGGTCGAGGCGACCGCCCGCAACATCCATGTCGCCGCCCACAAGGCCAATCCGCGCCATGTCGCCGTGCTGCATGTCCACATGCCCTATGCTACGGCGCTGACCATGGTCGAGGGCGGCCGGCTGGAGATGGCACACCAGACCGCCTGCCGCTTCCATGGCCGCACCCTCTACCAGGACCATTTCGGCGGGCTCGCGCTCGATGAAGGCGAGGGCGAGGCGATCGTCGCGGCCAATCGCGAGCAGGGCCATGCCGACATCACCTTCCTCGCCCATCACGGTGTCACCATCGGCGGGCCGTCGGTGGCGGTCGCCTTCGACGACCTCTATTTCCTCGAGCGTGCCTGCCGCCAGCAGGTGCTGGCGATGTCGACCGGCCGGCCCCTCAAGCTGATCCCGAATGAGGAGATCGAGGCGACGGCCCGCGAATGGCGCCAGGTCCTCGTCTACCAGGCGACGAAGCATTTCGAGGCGCTGCGCCGGATGGAAGGGCTCTGAGCGGCGCTCAGGCCAGCAGCCGCCTCAGTTTCCTGACTGCGCTGTCCGGTGTGGTCAGAACCTGCTTGCCCGTCGCTGCGGCCACGGCCGGCGCCGCTCGCGCCAGGCTGAACTGGGCGAGGGCGATCAGGTCGCAGTCGGCGAGATCGCCGGCCGCCTCCGCCGCCAGCCGGTCATGTGTATCGCCGTCGCCGCGGTCGAGCGCCGCGAGCGCGCCCTCGGCCAGCTTCGGCACGACGGTCAGCGCCGCCGGAAACTCCGGCGGCATCGACCGAAGCGTTGGCACGAAGCTGGCGAGGAGGCCGACCCGGCCGCCAATCCCTTCTGCCTCCTCGATCATCGCCTCGTTCGGCTTCAGCACCGGGATTCGCGTAAATTCGCGCTGCACCGCCTCGATGCAGGGGCCGAAGGCCGAGCAGGTGAACAGGATGCCGTCGGCGCCCGTCGCCTTCGCATAGCGCGCGAGGCTCAGGAACCGCCCGGTCATCGTCTCGGTGATCTTGCCGTCGCGGGCGAGGTCGGCCGATAGGCTGTCGTCGAGCAGGTTCATCAGCCTGGCTTCGGGCCACAGACGCGCAAACGCCGCCTCGATCGGAGGCGGCGAATGGCGCAGCGCATGGATCAGCGCGATCCTCATCAGGCAGTCCTCATGCCAACGGCCAGTGACGCTGACGCGTCACGCCGTTGCTCCAATCTGGATGTCTCAAATGCAGCCAAAGGCTTGAGACATCCAGATGCGGAATCCCGGGAGCCATTTGCAATGGCTCTCGGGATTAACGGATCGGATGCGGGTATTGCAGCCCGCCCTTCGAGGCGAGGTCGTTCAGCCCGCGCTTCAATTGCAGCTTCGAGCCCATGCCGACATTGCGCTCGAAGCTCTCGCCGTAATTGCCGACATGCTTGATGATCCGGTAGGCCCAGTCATTGCTCAGGCCGAGCCCCTCGCCGAACTTGCCCTCGACGCCGAGCAGGCGCTTGATCTCGGGATTGGTCGATTTCAGCATCTCGTCGACATTGGCCTTGGTCACGCCGAGCTCTTCGGCGTTGAGCATGGCGTAGTGCGTCCACTTCACAAGATTGAACCAGCTCTCGTCGCCGCGCTTTACGGCCGGGCCGAGCGGCTCGCGCGAGATCAGGGTCGGCAGGATCATGAAATCGTCCGGCTTGGCGAATTTCAGCCGTTCCGCGGCAAGGCCGGAGGAATCGGTGGTGAAGGCGTCGCAGCGCCCGGCCTCCAGCGCCTTCACGCCCTCTTCGTTGGTGGCGAAGCCGATGATCTCGTATTTCAGCTTATTGGCGCGGAAGAAGTCGGCGAGGTTGAGCTCGGTCGTCGTGCCCTGCGTCACGCAGATCGAGGCGCCGCTCAACCCCTTCGCCTCGCTGACCCCGAGCGACTTGCGCACCATGAAGCCCTGGCCGTCGAAATAGTTGATGATCGGCCAGGACATGCCGGCCGAGGTGTCGCGCGACATGGTGTAGGTGGCGTTGCGGGCGAGCATGTCGACTTCGCCCGACTGCACCACGACGAAGCGCATCTGCGGCGTCGTCGGGATGAACTTGATCTTGTTGGGGTCGTTGAAGATCGCCGACGAGACGGCGCGGCAAAGATCGATGTCGAGCCCGGCCCAGCGACCGTCCGGCCCCTGCAACCCGAAGCCGGGCAGGGCGATGTGGTTGCCGCAGATCAGCTCGCCACGCGCCTTGACGCGGTCGAGCGTTCCCGATTGCGCCGCCGCGGGCGTGGCGAGCGCCAGCGCCGTGAGGCCCAATGTGGCGAGGCAGGCTTGTTTCAGTCGTTTCATGGCTATTCCCCTGTGGCTTCTTGGCGGGCTCTTCACGGCCCTGATGATCCGGCTTGCGCCGGTCGGTTCTCGCAGTCCTCGACCAGGCCGGCCCAGAGCCGGCGCAGGGCGGGTTTGCGGTTGGTGCCGTCGCGATAGGCGACGAGAGAGAGCTGCATCGACCAGGCTTCGCCACCGATCGCGGTGAGCCGGTCACCGGCGGCGGCTGCCGACGATTCCGGCAACCAGGCGATGCCGTAGCCGGCGATCGCCATCTCGCGCAGCACGTCCGCCATGTCGCTTTCGACCACGCGATGGCTGAACAGCGGCTGGGGGGCGGCTTCGATGATGAGTTCCACCATGCGCCCGAGATAGGCGCCGGATGTGTAGGTCAGCAAGGGAAGTGGGTTGGCCTTGTCCGCGGGCAGTTGCCACCGATCGGCCATGGCTGCCGCCGCATAGGGGCTCAGGCGCTCCGAGCCGAGGACGAGTCTGTCGTACTGATCGGGCTCGAGATGGATCGGCTGCTGGGCATGGTGATAGCACACGAGCAGGTCGACCACGCCGGATACCAGGGCCGTCACGGTGTCGTGGACATTGCCGGGAACGATCACGCAGTTGAAGTCTTGGCCGCTCGACCACTCGGCCCACCAGCGCGGCAGGCGGCCGGTCGCCAGCGCGTGCGGGAGCGCGATCCTGATCTGGTCGCGCCGCGTCAGCGCCTGGCCGGACAGCCCGTTGCGGGCGTCGAGCATCTGGTGCAGGCACTCGGCCGCGGTTTCCTTGAAGCGCTCGCCTTCCGCCGTCAGCCGCGTCGGGAAGACGCTGCGGTCGATCAGGGTGACGCCGAGCCAGGATTCCAGCGCCTGGATGCGCCGGCTGAAAGCGGCTTGAGAAGCGTTGCGTTCCTCGGCGGCGCGCGTGAAGTTGCCGCGCTCGGCCACGGTCAGGAAATCCTGGAGCCAGCGAATATCCATCTTAGCCGGCCTCCGCGAGCGCGAAGGAAGCCTGGACGCAGGCGCGAGCCAGTGCAGCGGTCGCATCGATCGTGTGTTCGAACCTATCGCTATCGGCAAAGGCGATCGGCAATTCGGTGCAGGCCAGCAGCAGGCGCCCGGCCCCGGCATCGAAGAGGCGCTCGGCCGCAGCTTCGCCGAAGCGCCTGCCGGTGGGGAGGTCCTTGGCTTTGACAGCCGCGATCGCGGCATCGATCAGTGCCTGCGTCTCTTCGTCCGGCAGGATGAGGACGCGGCCGCTTCTGACGAAGCGCGACTGGTAGAGCCCTGCGCTGACCGTTCCGGGAGTCGCCAGCAATGCGATCGCTTCGCCTGGTGGGGGCTCAGCGGCCAGTTCCGCGAGCACCGCATCCGCGATGTGGAGAACAGGGACATTGCAGCTTCGCGCCAGGCGCTCATGCCAGTGATGGGCGGTGTTGCAGGGGATCGCGATCACCTCCGCTCCGCTGCGGGCGAGCTGCATCACCCCGGCCAGCATTGGCAGGAAGGGCGCGTCGCTGCCCGTCGCGATCGCCGAGGAGCGGTCTGGAATCTGCGGCACGTCATGGACGAGAAGCGGCACGTGCTCCTGATCGCGGATCGCAGGTGTCAGCATGACGATCTTGGCCATGAAATCGATCGTCGCCGCCGGGCCCATGCCGCCGAGCACACCGATGAGCCGCCTGCGAGGAATGGTCTGCATGGCAGGACGGTGCCCGCAAGTGCGTCGCATGGCCAATGCAAGTTTTGCATCGGCCGATTGACCGGTGTTTTCATGGCCTTGCGGATGCAAGCGCCGCATCGACCGCATCGCCCAGGCGCTCGACGATGGCGTCGACGGTGGCGGCGTCGACGATGAAGGGCGGCGCGAGCAGGACATGGTCGCCCGCCGTGCCGTCGGCGGTGCCGCCCATCGGATAGACCATCAGGCCGCGCTCCATGGCCGCTTCCTTGACCCGGGCGTTCAGCTTGAGCGCCGGGTCGAACGGCGTCTTGCTCGCGCGGTCGGCGACGATCTCGACGCCCCAGAAATGGCCGCGCCCGCGGATGTCGCCGACATGGTGGTGGTTGCCGAAGCGCTCGCGCAGGCGTTGTTCCAGCCTGGCGCCCTGGCGCCGCACATTGGCGAGGAGATCGTCGCGCTCGATCACCTTCTGCACGGCGAGCGCGGTCGCGCAGGCGAGTGGGTGGCCGACATAGGTCTGGCTGTGCGGGAAGAGGCCCGAGCCCTGCCGGACCGCTTCCGCGATCCGCTTCGAGACCAGCATGGCGCCGATCGGCGCATAGCCGCCGCCGAGCCCCTTGGCGATCGCCATCAGGTCCGGCGCCACGCCCTCCTGCTCGCAGGCGTGCAGCGTGCCAGTGCGGCCCATGCCGCACATCACCTCATCGAGGATCAGGAGAACGCCATAGCGGTCGCAGATCTCGCGAACACGCTTGAAGTAGCCCGGCGCTGCGGTGGCCGCGCCCAGCGTCGCGCCGACGACCGTCTCGGCGACGAAGGCGCAGACCGTCTCGGGCCCGAGCTCCAGGATCTTCGCTTCGAGCTCGTCGGCGACGCGCAGCCCGTATTGCTCGGCCGT
>JAEXUU010000175.1 GCA_023452965.1 Pseudomonadota bacterium
GGTCATCGACCCCTCGCAGAAGCATGACGGCGTCCTCGACGTCGCCTTCACCGACGGCAAGGTTTCCGGCTTCGGCAAGGACCTGAAGGGCGCCAAGGAGCTCCGCGACGTCTCCGGCTATATCGTCACGCCCGGGCTGATCGACCTGCACACCCATGTCTACTGGGGCGGCACCTCGCTCGGCATCGACGCCGACGAATTCTGCCGGGTTTCCGGCGTCACCACCTCGGTCGATACGGGGTCGGCCGGGCCGGGCAATTGGCCGGGTTTCCGCAAGCACGTCATCGAGAAGAGCCAGGCCCGCATCCTCGCCTATCTCCATGTCTCGCATGCCGGCATCTACGGCTTCGACCACCGCGTCTTGGTCGGCGAGAGCGGCGACCTTCGGATGATGAATCCGATCGACTGCGTCGAGGTCGCCGACAAGAACCGCGACCTGATCGTCGGCATCAAGGTCCGCGTCGGCCTGCACGCCTCGGGTACTTCGGGCACAGTGCCGCTCAACATCGCGCTGCAGGTCGCCAACGAGGTCGGCATGCCGCTGATGTGCCATATCGACCATCCGCCGCCATCCTATGAGGAAGTCATCGGCATGCTGCGGCCGGGCGACGTGCTGACCCACGCCTTCCGCCCGTTCCCGAATGCGCCCTCGACGGCACAGGGCACGGTGAAGCCCGAGGTGCTCGCCGCCCGCAAGCGCGGCGTTATCTTCGACATCGGACACGGCAAGGGCTCGTTCTCCTTCAAGACGACGCGCGCCATGCTCGCCAACGGCTTCGAGCCCGACGTGATCTCCTCGGACGTGCACAAGCTCTGCATCGATGGCCCGGCCTATGACCAGGTCACCACCATGTCGAAGTTCCTCTGCATGGGCATGAGCCTGAACAACGTCATCGCCGCCTCGACGCTGAACGCCGCTACGGCGTTGAAGCGGATGGAATATGGCTCGCTCAAGGTCGGCTCGCTCGGCGATGCGACGATCTTGACGATCAAGGAAGGCAAGTTCGACTATGTCGACGTCGTCGGCGAGCACCTGATCGGCGACAGGAAGATCGTTTCGGAAGGCGTCGTGCTGAAGGGCGCCTGGTGGCACCCTAAGCGCAGCAACAAGTTCAGGAAGATCGCGGCGGCGTAGCCGCAGCCCGAGCGTTCCTGCTACACCCGGCACGACTTCCCCGGACGCGGCGCTGAGCGGTGCCTCCGGGGATCGTTCCGGGTAGAAGAAGACGATGACTGCGACTGCTCTCCTTTGGCGCCCCATGGCGCCAGCCGACTTGCCGGGCGTGATGAGCGTCGCGGCAAAAGTCCATCCGGGCTTTCCCGAGGACGAGGCGGTCTTCGCCGAACGGCTGGTGCTGTCGCCGGCCGGATGCCTGTCGCTTGCCGGTGCCGATGGCGACCTCGCCGGCTATGTCGTCAGTCATCCCTGGCCCTTGTTGCAGGCGCCGGCGCTGAACAGCCTGCTCGGCGCGATCCCGCCGGATGCCGACGCCTACTACATCCATGACCTTGCTCTGCTGCCGCGTGCGCAGGGCAGCGGCGCGGCGTCGCGCGTGGTCGCGCTGCTGGAAGAGGAGGCGCGCAGGGCCGCGCTTCGCCGGATGGCGCTGATCGCCGTCAACCGCTCGGCCGGCTTCTGGCAGCGCCATGGCTTTCGCCTGACGCATGACGCCTCGCTTGATCGCAAGCTGGCGAGCTATGACGATGACGCCCGCTACATGACTCGCGAACTTTGATGGCCGGTGCCGAGACGGCGCCGGAACCTGCCTGGAGGAAATACGAATGAGTGCCGATCAGAAGCTCAAGGATCTCGGATTGAGCCTGCCGGAAGTGCCGAGTCCGGTCGCGACCTATGTCAGCTTCAAGCGGGTCGGCGACATGGTCTATCTCTCGGGGCAGGGGCCCAAGCGCGCCGACGGGACCTATCCGACCGGCAAGGTCGGCGCTGACGTCTCGATCGAGGAAGCCTATGAGCATGCCAAGCAGACCGGCCTCGGCCTGCTGGCGGCGATGAAGAAGGCGGCCGGCTCGCTCGATAAGGTCGAGGTCATCAAGTTGCTCGGCATGGTCAACGCCGCGCCCGATTTCTCGGATCATCCCAAGGTCATCAATGGCTGCTCGGACCTGTTCGTCGCCGTGCTCGGCGATCGCGGCCGCCATGCCCGCTCGGCCGTCGGCATGGGCTCGCTGCCGAACCGCATGACCGTCGAGATCGAAGTGATCATCAAGGTGCTGCCATGACGACTGCGCTCGCTGAGGAAATCGCCCGCGTCTACGGCACGCCCGCCGTCGTCATCGACCTCGACAAGGTCGAGGCAAACATCGCCCGGCTGCAGGCGGCCTGCGACGCTGCCGGCGTCGCCAACCGTCCGCATATCAAGACGCATAAATCGCCCGAGCTGGCGCGGCTCCAGGTCGCGGCCGGCGCGCGCGGCATCACCTGCCAGAAACTCGGCGAAGCCGAGGTGATGGCCGATGGCGGCATCGCCGACATCCTGATCAGCTACAACATCCTCGGCGAGGAAAAGCTTGGCCGCCTCGGCGCGCTCCAGCGCCGCGTGCGCATGATCGTCGCCGCCGACAATCCCGTCACCATCGCCGGGCTGCCGAAGGCGGCCGAGATCGCCGGCCGCGATCTCGAGGTCGTGGTCGAATGCGACACCGGCCGCAAGCGCGCCGGCGTCGAGACGCCGCGCGAGGCTGTCGAGCTCGCCAGGCAGATCGCCGCGTCCAAGGGCCTGACCTTCGCCGGCTTCTTGATGTATCCGCCGGAAGACGGCTGGCCGGCGACGCAGGATTTCCTCGACACCGCCAATGCCGGGCTCCGCGACGCAGGCCTCGAAGCCGGGATTGTCTCGACCGGCGGCTCGCCGAATATCCCCAACATCGGCAAGCTCAAGGGCTCGACCGAGCATCGCTCGGGCACCTCGATCTTCAACGA
>JAEXUU010000191.1 GCA_023452965.1 Pseudomonadota bacterium
CCCAGCGCATGCGCGAGGAGCACGACCCGAGCGAGCAGGTGCGGGGCCGTCTGACGCGCGAGCACAAGAGCGGCGAGGACGAGTTCAAGGCGATCGACGCCAAGGTTCGCGAGATCGTCAACGACGCGGCCGAGTTCGCGACGCATGATCCCGAGCCGGACGTCTCGGAGCTCTTCACCGACATCCTGCTGGAGCCGGCGCAGGCCTGACCAGGCGCTGCGCTCCCTCATCGACCTTTCAGCCCCGACGGGCTTTCCAGAAATCCAGGTGCGTTCATGCCGATCGACATTCTCATGCCTGCGCTGTCGCCGACCATGGAGCAGGGCAAGCTCGCCAAATGGCTGAAAGCCGAAGGCGACAAGGTCAAGGCCGGCGACATCATCGCCGAGATCGAGACTGACAAGGCGACGATGGAAGTCGAGGCGGTCGACGAGGGCATCCTCGCCAAGATCCTGATCGCCGACGGCACCGAGAACGTCGCGGTCAACACGCCGATCGGCGTGATCGCCGCCGATGGCGAGGATGTGAACGCCGCCGCCAGCGGTGCCGCCAAGGCGGAAGCAACGCCGGCCGCTGCGGCCGAACCGGAGAAGGCCGCCGAGGCGCCGGCCGAGAAGCCTGCGCCGGCATCGGCCCCGAGCGTCCCGGCCCAGGCCAAGTCTTACGACGCCTCGTCGGAGTTCCCGGCCGGAGCCGAGGTCGTCACGATGACGATGCGCGAGGCGCTGCGCGACGCTATGGCCGAGGAGATGCGCCGCGACGCCGACGTCTTCGTCATGGGCGAGGAGGTCGCCGAGTACCAGGGCGCCTACAAGGTCACCCAGGGCCTGCTGCAGGAGTTCGGCGCGCGCCGCGTGATCGACACCCCGATCACCGAGCACGGCTTCGCCGGCATCGGCGTCGGTGCGGCGCTGACCGGCCTGCGGCCGATCGTCGAGTTCATGACCTTCAACTTCGCCATGCAGGCGATCGACCAGATCATCAACTCGGCGGCCAAGACGCTCTACATGTCGGGCGGCCAGATGGGCTGCCCGATCGTCTTCCGCGGCCCGAACGGCGCGGCCGCCCGCGTCGGCGCCCAGCACAGCCACGACTACGCCGCCTGGTATTCGAACGTGCCGGGCCTGAAAGTGGTGATGCCTTACAGCGCCTCGGACGCGAAGGGCCTGCTGAAGAGTGCGATCCGCGATCCGAACCCGATCATCTTCCTCGAGAACGAGATCCTCTACGGGCGCTCCTTCGAAGTGCCGAAGGGCGACGACTTCCTGGTCCCGATCGGCAAGGCCAAGGTCGTGCGCCCCGGCACCGACGTGACGATCGTCTCCTTCGGCATCGGCATGACCTATGCGCTCGGCGCCGCCGAGGCGCTGGCCAAGGACGGCATCGAGGCCGAGGTCATCGACCTGCGCACGATCCGGCCGATGGACATCGAGACCGTGATTGCCTCCGTGCAGAAGACCAATCGCTGCGTCGCGGTCGAGGAGGGCTTCCCGCAATCCGGCGTCACCGCCGAGATCGGCATGAAGATCATGGAGGCTGCCTTCGACTATCTCGATGCCCCGGTCGCCCGTGTCACCGGCAAGGACGTTCCGATGCCCTACGCAGCCAATCTCGAGAAGCTCGCGCTTCCGAATGTCGGCGAGGTCGTCGCGGCGGCCAAGGCCGTCTGCTACAGGGCCTGACACGTGCAGTTGACGATCGGAGCCATGATCGCTTCGGTCGCCCTCGCACTGATCGGGGGGCTGTCGGCCTATGCCTATGTCCAGCCGAAGCGTCGGCTGGCGCCCCGCCCGCTGGTGCCGCGCGACCTCGCTTTGGCGAGGCTCAGCCTGCACCGCGTCGACCTCATCTCCTTCGTGCTGGCGGCGGCCGGCGTCCTGACGCTCATTCCTGAATCGGTCCAGGCCATCGCGCCGGAACTGATGAGGGGACGGACACTCGCCGGCACCGCGCTCGAACGTCTCGACTATATCGCCTTCGTTCTCGTCTCCCTCAGCTTCGGCATGGGCACTGTCCGCCGTATGCTGGTCATCGCATTGGAAAAAGCGAGCCTCCCGTCATGCCCGTGAACATCCTGATGCCCGCACTGTCTCCGACCATGGAGAAGGGCAACCTCGCCAAATGGCTCAAGAAGGAAGGCGACGCGATCAAGGCTGGTGACATCATCGCCGAGATCGAGACCGACAAGGCGACCATGGAGGGCGAGGCGGTCGATGAGGGCGTCCTCGCCAAGATCGTCGTGCCGGAGGGCACCGCCGACGTCGCCGTCAACGAGATCATCGGCGTGATCGCCGGCGAAGGCGAGGACGCCAAGAGCGTCTCGGCCCCGAGTGCCGCGCCGGCCAAGGCCGAGCCTGCACCGAAGGCGGAAGCCAAGGCGGGGCCGCCCGCTCCGGCTGTGTCCGCTCCGGCTGCGCCAGCTCCGGCGGCGACGCCCGCGGCCCAGACCCCGGCAGCCGCCTCCGGCGAGCGTCCCTTCGCCTCGCCGCTGGCTCGCCGCCTCGCCAAGGAAGCCGGTATCGATCTCGGCAAGGTCCAGGGCTCGGGTCCCCATGGCCGCATCGTCGAGAAGGACATCGAAGCCGCCAGGCAGGGCGGTGCTGCGAAGGCCGCTCCGGCCGCGGCCGCCGCTCCGGCAGCTGCTGCGCCGCTCGCCAGCGGCCCCTCGGACGATCAGGTCAAGAAGCTGTTCGCGCCGGGCTCCTATGAGGAGATCCCGCATGACGGCATGCGCAAGACGATCGCGCGCCGCCTGACCGAAGCGAAGCAGACCATCCCGCATTTCTACGTGACGGTCGATTGCGAGCTCGATGCGCTGTTGAAGCTGCGGGCCGAGCTCAATGCTGCCGCTCCGGAGAAGGACGGCAAGCCGGCCTACAAGCTCTCGGTCAACGACATGGTGATCAAGGCGCTCGCGCTGGCGCTCCGGGCCGTGCCGGACGCGAACGTGTCCTGGACCGACAACACCATGCTCAAGCACAAGCATGCCGATGTCGGCGTCGCGGTTTCGATCCCGGGTGGCCTGATCACGCCGATCGTCCGGGACGCCTGCCACAAGACGCTCTCCCAGATCTCCAACGAGATGAAGGACCTCGCGGCCCGCGCCAAGAACCGGAAGTTGAAGCCCGAGGAATACCAGGGCGGCACGTCGGCGGTCAGCAATCTCGGCATGTTCGGGGTCAAGGACTTCGCCGCGGTGATCAACCCGCCGCATGCAACGATCCTGGCGGTCGGGGCCGGCGAGCAGCGCGCCGTGGTCAAGGGGGGGCAGCTCGCGGGCGCGACCGTGATGTCGGTGACGCTCTCGACCGACCACCGCGCCGTCGACGGCGCGCTGGGGGCGGAGCTGCTCCAGGCCTTCAAGGGCTATATCGAGAAGCCGATGGCGATGCTGGTGTGAGGTAGCCATGACCCGCCAGGCCCGCATCCTCGCCTTCGGCGACTCCCTTACCTGGGGGCGCATCGCCAACCGGCCGGAGCGACATGGCGACGATGTGCGCTGGCCGCGCGTGCTGGAAAAGGCGCTCGGCGGCTATGCGACGGTGATCGAGGAAGGGCTGAAC
>JAEXUU010000295.1 GCA_023452965.1 Pseudomonadota bacterium
ACCGGATATTCCAGCCGCAACGGCGCAGCCGCAGCGTCAGGTCGAAATCCTCGCCCGGGCCGGGCGCGAGCAGGCCGACCTGATGGAGCGCCTCGCGGCGAAAGGCGCCGAAAGCCCCCGAGGCGCAGACGACCATGTCGAGCATGTCGAGGGCGCGCTTACCCATGCCGATCGAGACGATGTACTCGATCGCCTGATAGGCGGTGACGGCGGAGTGGTCGTAATTGCGCACCCCGATCGAGCCGGTCGTGGCGCCGACTCTGGGATCGATGAAGGGCTCGATCAGCCTCTCGATGGCGTCGCAGTCATAGGAGCAATCGGCGTCGAGATTGATGATGATGTCGCCCTTGGCCAGAGAGAAGCCGAGGTTGCACGAGGCCGATTTGCCGCTGCGCACCTGATTGGACAGGGCGATGTCGATCTGGCCCAGCAGCCGGTACTTGTGGATGATCTCGCGCATCCCGTCGGTCGAGCCGTCATCGATGAAGATGATCTCGTCGATCCTGCGGGTCTGCTCGCCGAGCGATCGCAGGCAGCGCTCGATGGCATCCGCCTCATTGTGGCCGGCGATGACGATGCTGAGCTTCAGCCCGTCGAGATGGCGCTGTTCCGCCGGCGTCGGCACGGCGGCCCTGGCGAAGCTCGCAGCGAAGACCGCGATGGCAGACAGCGTGTAGCGCGGGACCTCGAGGAGCACCATGAACCAGAACATGGAGAACCAGGTGGCCCAGTCGAACTGCCCCAGCATCACCAAGGGAGCGTCGAGATCGATCATGTTCAACCCTGCCGGCTGCGGAGGCCTTCGAGCACGACGTCATCGACCAGCGTGAAGCGAAAGCCCGGATCGACCTTGAGGACGCTCCTGATCCTGCCGGCGACCAGCTGCAGCGCGCGCGCGGCATCGTGTGGACCCGTGCGGGGCATCAGGATGAGGAAGCCCTCGCCATGCTCACGCACGGCGTCGACCTCACGCAGTGCGCTGTGCAGGGTGTCGCCGACGAGTTGCAGGCTCTGTTCCCAGAGCCGCAAATCCTGCTCTGCGATCAGCTCTCGATTGGTGAAGGTGACGTTTGCGACCTGATAGGGCGAGCCAAACTCCCGCTGCTCCTTCCTGGTGTGATCGAGCAGGAGCTGGAAGCGATCGAGCCCGGGCTGAGCCGGCAGGCTTTCGTCGGCCGCGCCCCGCAGCACCCGGCGCTGGCCGACAGCGGTCAGGCTGTAGGCGTACCAGGTCCGAGCCGGGACCTGGTCGGGCGCGTGATGAGCACCGCAGTCGATGCACTTGAAGCCGACCGCAGGCTTGTCATTGATCGCTCCGCATTCGAAGCAGCGGGTGATCGAGCCCGGCTTGTCGTAGTCGAGCCCGATATGGCGCAATGGCCGGGCGCATTTTGGACAGGTGAAGCCGCCATGGCTGCGGAACTGCGATTCCGGTGCCTCGTGCGCGCACTGGAAATGGTGGACGACGACCTCTTCGCTGATGTTGGCGGAGCGGCAGGAATGACATTCCTCCCGCACCGACAAATGCGCGGAACGGCATTGCGGGCAACAGAACAGCCGGTCGAAGAAGCGGCGCCTCAGGTAGCCCTTGTTGTCGAGACCGGCCGCCAGCTCCGAGACATTGTCGAGCGATCCGGCGACCGGATAGCGCACCAGATCGCGCAAGCCGGGATCATGGACCGGGACAAGCCCCTGATCGCGCGAATAGACCCTGGCGAGCAGGATGTCCTCGGGTTCTGCACTGTGGCGGATCGAGACAGGCAGCTCGCGCAGCTTGGCCTGGATCGCATAGGCGCGTTCCCAGGCGAACTGCTCGCCCTGCCCTGCAGCATCGATGCCCTGCCGTTCGTCCGGAACAAGGCTGACGATCGGCACCAGCGGATCGCCGATATGTGCCAGGATCGTCCGCAGCGCGTGATCGGGCACGGCAGCCGTCAGCACCAATGCGTCGATCATCTCGCCGCGTGCCACGAGTTGCCAACCCGGCGGAAAGCGGCATTCGTCGTGAAGCCTTGGATAAGCGAGGAAGTTTGCGGTCGGCGTCAGTGCAAAGCCGTCGACCCCCATGAGCATGACGATACTCCATGCAGGAAGCGACGGGACCAGCCAGCACCGGCCGGCGGCCGCCTCTCAACGGGACACGAACGGGTGCGTCGGGAAATTTGGTAACACATCTTAACCATGCGGGAATGGCAAAGCCCCGCTCCCGCGGGGGGCATTCGGACTACTCCGTCCAGGCTCGCCGTGCGGTCGCACAAATGCGCGATCAGGTTTCGCCCCGCGACCGCAAGAGGCACGGCAAGGACAACAACTCAGCATGGCCGGAACAGCCGCTACCCCGGCCACGCGAAGGCGCGCGTGCGCTCTCCGGCGCACGCTCCTCTGGCCTGGGCGGATCGGCTCGCTCCGCTCAGCCCCGCAGCATCTGCATCGGCGCCGGGTAGTAGCGGAAGCCTTCGCCGGCCTTGGCGAGATTGCCGAAGCCCGGCCAGGCGAAGTGATAGGACATCACCGGCGTCTTGTTCTCGGCGAGCATGCCGAGCAGCCGCACGCGCGACTGCGCCGCCTGCTTG